>NZ_JBFTHT010000009.1:0-169888 GCF_056394385.1 Arthrobacter sp. 10N44_2
ACCAGGTCCGTGCCCGGGACCGGGACGACGAGGTTGTCGTAGAACCCCTCGTCCCAGGCCGCGGCGGCGAGGTTGTGGGAGTCGGCGGAGAACTCGTCCTGCTGCTCGCGGGTCACGCCGTACTTCTCCCGGAGCCGTTCGGTGGCCTCACCCAGGGAGATGGTCCAGTCCTTCGGCATGGCCCGGTTCACCAGCCGCCAGCCCAGCGTGGTGGAGGCCAGGGTCAGGTCCCCGGCCGGGTAGGGCTTCTCGGTCTTGGGCAGCACCCACGGGGCCCGGGACATCGATTCGGCGCCGCCGATCAGCATCAGCTCGGCGTCGCCGGTGTTGATCTGGCGGGAGGCGATGATCGCCGCGTCCAGGGAGGACCCGCAGAGCCGGTTGACCGTGGTGCCCGGGACCGAGACGGGCAGCCCGGCCAGCAGGGTGCCCATCCGGGCGACGTTGCGGTTCTCCTCGCCGGCGCCGTTCGCGTTGCCGAACACCACCTCATCGATCCGCTCCACGTCCAGGGCCGGGGCGCGCTTCACGGATTCGCGGATCACGTGCGCGGCGAGATCATCCGGGCGGATCCCGGCGAGGCCGGAACCGAACTTCCCGAACGGCGTCCTCACAGCGTCATAGATAAATGCCTGATTCATGGGTTCTTGTCCGTTTCTGCTTCGTCCATGGCTGCGTCGTCCATGGAATGGAAGACCTGCTGGGCGGTCTTGAACGCGGTGTTGGCGGAGGGGACCCCGCAGTAGATGGCGGTCTGGAGCAGGATTTCCTTGATCTCGTCCCGGCTCAGGCCGTTGGTGATGGCGGCGCGGATGTGCATGGCCAGTTCTTCCCAGTGCCCGTGGGCCACCATGGCGGTCAGGGTGACGGCTGAGCGCATCTGGCGGCTGATCCCGGGCCGGGTCCAGATGCCGCCCCAGGCGATCCTGGTGATCATGTCCTGGAAGTCCTCCGTGAAGGAATCCTTGTTGGCGTTGGCGCGGTCCACGTGCGCGGCGCCGAGGACCTCGCGGCGGACTTTCATGCCGCCGTCGTAGATCTCTTGGCTGGTCGCGCCGGGCTGGACCACACCGTTGCGTTCGGGCCCGAGGAGTTCAGCACTGCCGGCTTCGGAGAGAGTCATGCTCCCGCTCCCTGGGACTCGGTCCAGGTGATGAGGCCCTTGAGCAGCTCGGCGACGTGACCCGGCGCCTCGAACGGCGCCAGGTGTGCCACGCCCTCCAGGCTGACGGCCGTGGCAGTGCCGCCGCCGGAGGTGATGCCCGCGGCGACTTCCCCGGCCATCGACGGCGGGGCGACGTCGTCCAGGGCGCCCGCCACAACCTGGGTGGGAACGCGGATGGTGCCGAGCTGGTCCCGCACGTCGAAGCCGGCCAGGGCCTCGCAGCAGAAGGCGTAGCTGAAGCGGTCGGCGTCCCTGAGGCTGTGCAGGAGCCGGCTGCTGAGCTCCGGCTGGCTCTCCATGAAGCCCGGCGCGAACCAGCGCTGCGCGGAACCCTGGATCATCACCGGGGTGCCCTGCGTGCGCACGGTTTCTGCGCGTTCCAGCCAGCCCTCGGCAGTGCCGAGCTTCGCGCCGGAACACTGCACGGAGAGGCTCTTGAGCCGGTCGCCGTGCTTGATGCCAAGCTGCAGTCCGGTGGCGCCGCCGAGAGATACCCCGGCGTAGTGGAAGCGCGCGCCCGGGGCGATCGAATCGACCAGGCCGATTACGGCATCCGCGAGGTCGGCGACCGTGAAGGTCTCCTCCGCCGCGGGCGAGACGCCGTGCCCCGGCAGGTCCCAGGCGATGACGTCGACGTCGGCGCCCAGCAACGTGCCGGCCTGGCTCCACAGCAGGGAGGATGTTCCGAGCGAGGGTCCGACGATGAGGAGGGGCTTGTCGCCGAGTTCGCGCTGGGGCGACAGCAGGACTGCTTTGACGGTGGGTCTAGCCACGGGAAGCTCCGTTCTGGATTTGGTGGGCGAGGGCGCCGGCCTGGCCGGTGTATTCCGGATACGCCGCGAGGATGCGGCGGGAGACCTCAGCGGCCTGGCCGAGGTAGTTGGCCGGGTTCAAAAGTTCCTCAAGCCGGGCGTCGCTGAGCAGCTCCTGCGGGACAGCGGCGCGGAGCAGTGCCCGGTAGGTGTCCGCCTGCTCCGCAGCCGGGGCCAGGAGCGTTTCGTCCACGACGGCCTGCAGCCGCTGTTTCCCGGTCCGGGCGGCTCCCGGGCCGGCACCGGTCCCGTCCACAACGGTCCCGTCCAAGAGCGGTGCGACGGCGGCGTTGACGGCTTCGGAAAGCAGCAGCGGGCCGCCGAGCTCGAGGTTGCGGCGCATCGCTCCGGGGAAGACCGCCATCCCTTCGGCCAGTTCGCGCAGCTGCACCGCGGCGCCGAGGGCCAGGCGCAGCAGCTGGCGCAGGGCCGCCCATTCGCTGTGCCAGGCGCCGTCGGGGCGTTCGTCGTTGAAATTGGCGGCCGCGAGATGCAGCTGTGCGGCCAGTGCCGGGGCCTGCAGGGCGGCGCTGCGGATCAGCACGGAGAGCACGGGGTTCTGCTTCTGCGGCATGGCCGAGGACACGCCGCGCCCCGCGACGCGCGGTTCCGCGATCTCGGCAACTTCGGGCCGGCTCAGGAACAGGACGTCTGCGGCCATCTTTCCGGCCGCGTCGGTCACCGCCGCCAGCGCGTCGCCGAGCGAGGTCACGGCCAGCCGGTTGCTGTGCCAGGGGGCAGGAACGGGAGCGAGACCCAGGCGGGCGGCCAGCCGGTCGGCGAGGTCAAACGGGGACAGCGTCCCCGCGGCCGGCCCAGCGCCGTCAGTGAGTACAGTGCCGTCAATAAGTACAGTGCCGTCAATAAGTACAGTGCCGTCAATAAGTACAGTGCCGGAAGCCAGGGTCCCGGCGGCGCCGCCGGTCTGTACCGGCAGTTCGAGGGCCTCGAGCCGGCCGGCCGCGGCGGCCAGCCCGCTGAACCATTGCGCGGCCCGCAGCCCGAAGGTGTAGGGAAGCGAGTGCTGGGTCAGGCTGCGGGCCACACAAAGCGTGTGCCCGTGGGTTTCGGCGAGGCCGGCGAGGGCGGCCGTTGCCGACCGGAGCTCCGCGAGCAGTTCGCGGATGGCCCCGGCGGCCAGCACCATCAGGGCAGAGTCGAGCACGTCCTGGCTGGTCAGCGAGGTGTGAACGGCGCGGACGGCACCGAGTCCGGCGGTGTCCAGGTTCCTGACCTGCTCCCGGAGGTCGGCGAGCAGCGGGATGACGGGGTTGCCGCCGCCTTGGGCCCGGACGGCGAGGTCCGCGACGTCGTACCGCTGCACGTCCGCGGCGGCGGCCACCACCGCGGCGGAGCCGGCCGGGGCCAGGCCAGCCTCGTCCAGGACCGCCGCCCAGGCGGCCTCGACCTTGAGGATGGCGGCGAGCACCGCACGGTCCCCGGTCAGCGCCGCCACGAACGGCGACGCCGACACGGGACTGAGCAGGCCGGCGTCGCCGTCGGTTTCGAAGAAGGTCACTTGGAGGCACCCTCGGCGCTGCTGAAATCCAGGAACACGGTCTCGCCCTCGCCCTGGAGGCGGATGTCCCAGTTCAGTCCGCCGTCGGGATCCCGGCGTGCGATCAGGGTCCGGCGCCGGTCCGGGTCAAGCGAGCTGAGCAGCGGATCCTTGGCCAGGGCTTCCTCGTCTTCCGGCAGGTAGACGCGGGTGAACAGGCGGTTCATCAGGCCCCGGGCGAAGACGGCGACGGCGATGAACGGCGCCGCGCCCTCCTCGGTGGGGCCGGGGTTCACCGTGGTGAAGGTGAAGGCGCCGGTGTTGCCGACAGCGCTGCGGCCGAAGCCGGTGAAGGTGTAGCCGTCCCGGACCAGGGAGCCCGTGCGGTGCGGGACCTTGCCGTCCGCGTCGGCCTGCCAGATCTCCAGGATCGCGTCCGGGATCGGGTGCCCGGCGCCGTCATAGACGGTGCCCTGGAGCCGGATGGAACCCGGGGATCCGGGAGCCAGGAGCTCGCGGTCCTTGGCGAAGGGCAGGGCGTAGCCATAGAACGGCCCCACGGTCTGGCCCGGTGTCGGGGTGAGTTTACCCACGGCGTTGCTATTCATTCTCATCGCCTCCTGCGCCCAATGCCTCGTTTTCGGTCCAGGTCCGCTTGGACCCGGTCAGGACGATGTCCCAGTTGTACGCCAGAGCCCATTCAGGCTTGGTCTGCTCGTGGTTGTAGGTGGCCACGAGCCGGTCGCGGGCATCCTGGTCCACGATCGACTGGTAGATCGGGTCCAGCGGGAACAGCTGGTCACCGGGGAAGTACATCTGGGTGACGATCCGCTGGGTGAACTCCTGCCCGAACAAGGAGAAGTGGATGTGGGCCGGGCGCCAGGCATTGAGGTGGTTCTTCCACGGGTAGGCGCCGGGCTTGATGGTGGTGAAGCTGTAGGAGCCGTCCGCGCCCGTGATGCAGCGGCCGACGCCGGTGAAGTTGGGATCCAGCGGTGCCGGGTGCTGGTCACGCTTGTGGATGTAGCGGCCGGCGGAGTTCGCCTGCCAGATTTCGACAAGCTGGCCGGCGACGGGGCGTCCGTCGCCGTCGAGCACCCGGCCGGAGACCACGATGCGTTCGCCGAGCGGCTCGCCGTTGTGCGCGATGGTCAGGTCCGCTTCCAGCGCGTGCACGTCCATGTGCCCGAACGCCGGCGAGTACAGTTCGATGGTTTCCGGATCCGCGTGGTGCAGATCCTTGGTGGGGTGGCGCAGGACGCTGCTGCGGTACGGCGCGTAGTCGAGCCGCGGCTGGGTTTCGGCCGGGGCTCCGCCTTTGAGGGCCTGCGCGTACGCTTCGCCGATCGCCTCCATCTCGGCGCTGAGGTCCGCCTGCGACTCCGCGGCAGTATCCAAGGCATGGACGGCGGGCGCATGCGTCTTTGGTGCGGCCTCCGTGGCTTCGTCGGACACGTCCTCGGTGATCGGGTCGGCGTTGAAGACGTCGAGGTTGATTTCTTCAGGCACAGCAGCCTCCTTTCGTTGATGTGTTTGTTGTTCGGATGGGGTCAGGAAGTACGGGTCAGCTGGTGCAGGTGGTCGTACTGGACGGCGTGCCGCACCGGGGCGTTCGGGGCGCCATAGCCGTCGTAGGCACCGCGGCGCTCCACCATTTCGAAGAACACGCTGCCCACCGTGGCGGTGTAGAAGTGCAGGAACTCGCCGTCGGCGTCGCGGTCATAGAGCAGGTTGAGCTCACGGAGCGTGGCCAGGAATTCCGGGTCCAGAGCGAACCGGGCGTCGAGGTCCTCGTAGTAGTTCGCGGGGATCTGCAGGAAGTCCAGTCCGCGGTCCCGTGCGGACCGGGCCGTAGCTACGAGGTCATCCACGGCGAAGGCGATGTGCTCCTGGTAGCCGGGGCGGTGGCCGGTGCCGGCAGTCCCTTCCTGCTGGATCAGCGGGGCCAGGTTCAGCACCAGGCGGACGCCCCGGTCCTGCGTCAGCATCACCTGGGACCGGACCAGCCCGGTGGGGCTGGCCACCTCGGCGAACGGCTGCGGTTCCAGTGCGAGGGCGCTGGTGTAGAAGAGCACGGCCTCGTCGAAGTGCTGCCACGACTGCGCGAGGTTCACGTGGTCGATCACCGCGCCCGGGTGCTCTACCGGGTCCGCCGCGGCGACGTCCAGGCCGTCGCCGAATTCCCCGGTCCACGCGACGGTGCCGTCCGGGCTGCCCTGGCAGAGGAAGATTTCGGTGGAGTCCGGCGCGGCGAAGCCCTGGAAGACTTCCTCGTTGGCCTGGCTCTTGCGCGGCACGGCGGGGGCCTTGAGCTGCTGGGCGCGGGCGGCGGCGATGACGGGAGAGTCGACGTCGAAGCCCAGGGCGGAGATGGCAGGGGCGGCGGGAGCCGGCTGGCCGGTACCGGCGGCAGCGGTCGCCGTGCCGATGGCTGCCGGTTCTTCGTTGATGATCACGCGCGCGTGGCCCATGGTCCACAATTGCACATCCTTCGTGCGATGCCGCCCGTTGAACGCAAACCCCAGCTGGCCCAGCAGGGTTTCCAGTCCGACGGTGTCACCGGCCCGGACCTCGGCGAAGTTGAAGCCGGCGGGCTCGGCCACGCGGGGAAGCGTGGCCAGCTCCATGGGGTAGCGGCGCCGGGCACCGGACACCGGGCCGGCCGCCCCGCTGGTCATCCCGCCTGCTGCATTCGCCGGGTTTGCCTCGAGCCAGGCGGCGCTCTGCTCTTCGAGCCAGATCAGCGACCGCATGGCGTCGACGGCGGTGCGCTCGACGTCGGCCTGGCGGAAGACGTCGTTGAACACTTCCAGCGACACCGGTCCCGTGTAGCCCGCGCGGACCACGTGGCCCATGAACTTGGCGAGTTCGAACTGGCCCTCCCCTGGAAACACCCGGTAGTGCCGGCTCCAGGACAGCACGTCCATGGACAGCTTGGGGGCATCGGCGACCTGGACGAAGAAGATTTTCTCCGGGTCGAAGGCCTCGATCGGCGCGGTATCCCAGTCCCGGGAGAGGATGTGGAAGGAGTCCAGGCAGGTGCCCAGGTTGGGGTGGTCCACCATCCCAACCAACCGGTGGGCGTGCTCGTAGTCGTTCACGTACTTGCCCCAGGCCAGGGCCTCATAGGCGACCTTGACGCCGTGGTCACCCGCGAGGTCCGCGAGCCGGGAAAGCTGTGCGGCGCGGAGCTCGTCATCGTCGATCGTGGCGGTGCCGACGTTGGAGCACAGCAGCATGGTGTCCATGCCCAGGCGGGACATGAGCCGGAACTTGGCGTCCGCGCGGCGCAGGTTGGCGGCGAGCAGGTCCTCGGGAACGCTGTCGAAGTCCCGGAAGGGCTGGTAGAGATCCAGGTTCAGGCCGAGGTCGGCGGCCAGTTTCCGGACGTCCTCCGGGCTCAGCGGGGACGTCACGAGGTCCTGTTCGAAGATCTCGATCCCGTCGAAGCCGGCCACCGCGCAGGCCTGCATTTTTTCCCGCAAGGTGCCGGCGAGGCAGACGGTGGCGATCCCGGTGCGCATCAGGCGGGCACCTCTTCCGCGGCCACAAGTTCCAGGAAGTGGGAGCGCATTCGGTCGGCGTCGGCCTGGCGCCCGGTGAAGATCCGGAAGGCGTCCGCCGCCTGGCCCACGGCCATCCGGCCGCCGTCGAGCACCTCGCAGCCCTTGGCGCGCGCCTCGCGGACGAGCTCGGTTTCGATCGGCCGGTACACGATGTCGGCCACCCAGTGCCGGGACTCCACGAGGGACATGTCCAGCGGAACCCCCGGATGGGCGGCCATGCCCACCGGGGTGCAGTGCACCAGGCCGTCGGCCTGCGGCATGAGCTGCGGGAGCTCCGCCGTCGTCCGGGCGGTGACGGTCCGGTCCGGGAAGAACCCGGCGAGCTCGGCCGCCCGGGCGGCGGACCGGGCCGCGTCGGTGTCCACGAGGTCCAGCTCGCGGACCCCCCCGGTGAGCAGGGCGTAGGCGACGGCGGAGCCGGCGCCGCCGGCTCCCAGCTGCACCACGCGATCCAGGGCGGCGCCGGGGAGCCCGGAGGCCAGCGCCGCGGCGAAGCCGGAGAAGTCGGTGTTGTGGCCAATGAAGCGGCCGTCGCGGATCACCACGGTGTTCACGGCGCCGAGGCGCCGGGCGTCGGCGGAGACCTCATCCAGGTACTCGAGCACGAGCTGCTTGCAGGGGTGCGTGATGTTCAATCCGTTGAACCCGAGGCTCCGGGCGCCGGAGAGCAACTCCCCCACGGCCCGGCCGGGCAGGCCGAGTTCGGTGAGGTCGATGGGGCGGTAGAGGTACCGGAGGCCCTGCACGTCGCCCTCGCGTTCATGCATGTAGGGCGTGAGGGAGGGCATGACGCCGTCTCCCACAAGGCCCACGAGGAAGGACTCTGCTCGATTGCTCATCCAGTTTGCTCCTTTGACAACGGCACTCGGCGGGCTGCGACGCTTGCGGCGTCCGCGGCGGGCCGGGTGATAGGGATTACATTACAGACTTTGTTCACATGTTGCACTGTTGTTCGAATGACGAACATATTATTACGACACCGGCGTATTTCGGCGCCCGCTTTCATGAAGCCGGCTGGTCGGCCGTCACCGCTGGGGCAGCCGGGCCGACAGCTCGGCGGCCGCCGCCTGCAGCAGCGGCACGAGGGCCACGAGGGCCTCCATGCTCAGGCGGAAGACCGGGACCGCGGTGGCCAGCGAGGCGAAGGCGTGCCCCTGGGCGTTGAAAACCGGGACGGCGACGGCGCGCATGCCGAGTTCGTTTTCCTCATCCATGGTGGCGAAGCCCTGGCGCCGGACCTGCTCGATTTCGGCCCGGAAAGCCTCGCGGTCCGTAATGGAGAGCGCCGTCAGCGGTTCCAGGGGCAGCTCCTCGACGAGCTGGGCGCGGGTGGCGTCGTCGGCGAACGCCACCAGCGCCTTGCCCACCGAGGTGGTATGAAGTGCCCCGAGATGCCCGGGGTCGCTCGTGACCCGGAAGGTCTGCGGGCCGTCCACCTTGTTCACCGTCAGGTGGTGGATGCCGTCCCGCACGGAGAGGATGGTCGCCTCACCCGTTTCCTCGGTCACGCGCCGCAGGATGGGCAGCGCCGTACCCGCGAAGCCGTGGTGGTTGGAGACGCGCTGGCCAAGCTGGAAGACCCTCAGTCCCAGGTGGTACCGGCGGCCGTCCGGCTCGTAGTCAACGAAGCCGTCCCGCGTCAGGGAGCCGAGCAGGCGGTACGTGGTACTGAACGGCAGATCCGCGCGGCGGGAGATCTCCGCGGCGCTGGCGCCCCGCGGCTCGTCGCCCAGGAGGACCAGCAGGCCCAGGGCCTTGCCCACCATGTCCGTCCGCGAGTCCTCCCTGGCGGCCTTGGCAGGCTTCGAAGGGGCTTCCGCCGGATACCCGGAAACGGCGGGAACATCTGTGGTTTGATTCACACTCATGCATCGATGTTCCCACATAGTGAGAGCTATTTCTAGATGGTGATTATTTTTGTTGACAAGTGACTGCGCTCACAGTCATGATTGCTACATCGCACAAGTAGCTTCCACCATGTGGCTACTAGTCCGGGTCTTTCCACGGACCTCCGGCTGCACCACACTTAAGCAAGCGGCAGCCGAGACCTTCCTGATCCATCCGCGACAACGTCGTCACACCAAAGGAACACCATGAGCCACACTGTCCCGTCCACGACGCCGGGTATAACCACAGGAGGGACGCCGAAGAAGGCGGCCCTTGCCAGCTTCCTGGGCAGCGCCGTCGAGTATTACGACTTCTTCATCTTCGGTTCCGCAGCCGCGCTGATCTTCCCGCATGTCTTCTTCCCCGATGCGGACACCAACGCGGCGATCATGTCGTTCGCCACCTTCGGCTTTGCCTACATTGCCCGCCCGGTCGGCGCCGTTATCCTCGGCCACTTCGGTGACAGGATAGGGCGCCGGAAGGTCCTCATGTTCACGCTGTTGCTGATGGGCGCTTCCACCTTTGCCATCGGCTGCCTGCCGGACTTCAAGACGGTCGGCTGGTGGGCCCCTGTCCTGCTGGTGCTGGCGCGTCTTTGCCAGGGCTTTTCCGCTGCCGGCGAGCAGGCCGGCGCCTCGTCCATGACGCTCGAGCACGCCCCGGACAACCGCCGCTCCTTCTTCACCTCCTGGACCCTGACCGGCACCCAGGGCGGCCAGATCCTTGCCGCCCTCGTCTTCATCCCGGTCCTCGCCCTGCCTGACGACATCAAGTACACGATCGGCTGGCGCATCCCGTTCTGGCTCAGCGCCGTGGTTGTGCTGATCGCGTTCTTCATCCGCCGCACCCTGCACGAACCGCCGGCGTTCGAGGAGGCCCAGAAGACCAAGCAGATCTCCAAGCTCCCCGTCGCGGACCTCCTCAAGAGCCACTGGCGCGATGTCCTCCGCGTCATCGCCTGCGCCTTCATCGCCGCCGTGTCCACCGTCTTCGGCACCCTGGCCATCAGCTACGCCAAGAACGTCGCCGGCGTGGACGGCACCACCACCCTCTGGCTCGTCGTCGGCGCCAACTTCATGGCACTGGGCACCCAGCCGCTCTTCGGCATGCTCGCCGACAAGATCGGCCGCAAGCCGGTCTTCATCTACGGCGCACTGTCCAGCGCAGCCCTGACCCCGGTCTTCCTGCTGAGCCTCGAATCCGGCAACGTCGCGCTGATGTTCCTTGCGGCAATCGCGTTCTTCTCCTTCGGCTACGCTGCGGCCAACGCGGTCTGGCCCTCCTTCTACGCCGAGATGTTCAGCACCAACGTCCGCTTCTCCGGCCTCGCAATCGGCACCCAGCTGGGCTTCCTGATGGCCGGCTTCGCCCCGGCGATCGTGGCGGCCATGGGCGGCATCCAGCCCGGCGGCTGGGTCCAGATCTCCATCTTCACCGCAATCATCTGCCTCATCGCCACCGTCGCGGCGCTGACGGCCAAGGAAACATTCCGGGTCCCCACCAAGCAGCTCGGCCAGCGGTAGCCCCCGCACCGGCAGCGGATCCCAACCGCACTTCCGCACAGCTTTTCCGCACCAACGACGGCGGCCCGTCCCTTTGGGGGCGGGCCGCCGTCGTTGATGCGTTGAGCGGGTCAGCGGGCTAACCGGTTAGCGGGCGGCGCCCAGTACCGCGGCGAGATCGAACTTCACCGGTTCCTCCAGCTGGTCATAGGTGCAGGAACGCGGATCACGGTCCGGACGCCAGCGCAGGAACTGGGCTGTGTGCCGGAACCGTTCGCCCTCCATATGGTCATACTTCACTTCCACCACGCGCTCGGGCCGCAGCGGGGTGAAGGACAGGTCTTTGCCGCCGCTCCACCGGCTTCCCTCGGCCTTCCGCGGAGTGCGCGCCCCCTCCTCCTGCCGGGCCCAGGCCCAGGGGTGGTCGTCAAAACCGGTGACCAGCTCCTGCAGCTCGGCAAACAGCTCCGCGCGCCGGGCCATCGGGAAAGCTCCCACCACGCCGACGTTCGCCAGCACCCCGGCGTCGTCGTAGAGCCCCAGGAGCAGCGAGCCGATCCGGTCCGGACCGGATGTGTGCACGCGGTATCCGGCGAGCACGCAGTCCGCCGTCCGTTCGTGCTTGACCTTGACCATCGCGCGCTTGTCCGGCTGGTAGCTGCCCTCCAGCGTCTTGGCCACAATCCCGTCCAGTCCGGCGCCCTCGAACTGCCGGAACCAGCGCTGCGCCGTGTCCCGGTCGGAGGTCGCGGCTGTGAGGTGGACCGGCGCCGCGCTGGCTGCCAGTGCGCGCTCCAGCTGCCGGCGGCGCTCGGAGAAGGGTTTGCCCGTGAGATCCTCGTCGCCGAGGGCCAGCAGGTCGAACGCCACGAAGCGCGCCGGGGTCTGTTCCGCGAGCAGCTTCACCCGGCTGGCGGCCGGATGGATGCGCTGCTGGAGCGCGTCGAAGTCCAGCCGGTCCCCGGAGGCCGCCACCAGGATGATCTCGCCGTCCACCACGCAGCGTTCCGGCAGCTCCGACTTCAGCGCCTCGACAAGCTCGGGGAAATAGCGCGTCATCGGCTTGCCGTTCCGGCTGCCGATCTCCACCTCGTCGCCGTCACGGAAGATGATGGAGCGGAACCCGTCCCATTTCGGCTCAAAGAGCCAGCCCGTTCCGGCGTCCGGCGACGGCAGGGCCGGGAGTGCTTTGGCCAGCATGGGCGCAATGGGAGGCATCAACGGCAGGTGCATAGCGCCCATTCTTGCGCCGCGGACCCGGGACCGCCACCCCCACGCAGTGGTTCCTCGCGAGGGGCTCCTCAACTGGGGACTCCTCGACACGGTCCGGCCCCGGCGGTAAACATGGGTGATGGCTACCATCGGGTTCCACGCCTCGCATGAGCAGATCAGCCCCCGCCTCCTCCTGCAGGACGTTCAACTGGCCGGGCAGGCAGGCTTCGATGCCGCCATGTGCTCGGACCATATTGAGCCGTCGTCGGCCCGGCAGAGCCACTCCTTCGCCGAACACGTCCTCCCCCAGCTCCGCCCGGCGGCGGGACAGGCTCCGGCCGGAACGGACGGTGCGCTGTGAGAATCGCCGAGACCTCGGACCTCTGGTGGAAGAACGCGGTGATTTACTGCCTGGATCCGGAGACGTTCATCGACGGCGACGGCGACGGCACCGGAGATTTCGGCGGACTGATCCAACGGGTGGACTATCTTGCCGCTCTCGGCATCACGTGCATCTGGCTCATGCCCTTCTACCCTTCCCCGGACCGCGACGACGGCTACGACGTCACCGACATGTACGGCGTGGATCCCCGGCTCGGAAGCCTGGGGGACCTGGTGGAATTCATCCGCACCGCCAACGACCGCGGCATCCGGGTGATCGCGGACTTCGTCATCAACCACACCTCCGACCGGCACCCGTGGTTCGTCCAGGCGCGCAAGTCCGTGGACAACCCCTACCGCGACTACTACGTCTGGCGGAAGGACACGCCGCCGGACACCTCGGACCAGGTGGTGTTTCCCGGCGAGGAAACGTCCATCTGGACCCAGGACAAGGCCACCGGTGAGTGGTATCTGCACATGTTCGCCAAACACCAGCCGGACCTGAACGTGATGAATGCCAAGGTGCGGGACGAGATTGCGAAGTCAATGGGATTCTGGCTGCAGCTGGGCCTGGACGGCTTCCGGCTGGACGCGGTGCCCTTCTTCCTGGAGCTGGTCGGCGAGCCCAAGGATGAAGCCGCGAAAATCGACCCGCACCAGTACCTGAGCGCCCTGCGCAGCTTCCTCAACCGCCGCCATGGCAGCGCGGTGCTGCTGGGCGAGGTCAACCTTCCATACAAAGAGCAGCTGAAGTACTTCGGCGGCCCTGCCGGCAACGAGCTGAACATGCAGTTTGATTTCCTCTCCATGCAGAACATGTACCTGTCACTTGCCCGGCAGGACGCCCGGCCGCTGGCCCGGACGCTCGGCAGCCGTCCGAAGGTCAATCCCGACAACCAATGGGCCATGTTCGTCCGGAACCACGATGAACTCACCCTGGACAAGCTCAGCGATGCCGAACGCGAGGAGGTCTTCGCGGCCTTCGGTCCGGATCCCGACATGCAGATGTACGGCCGCGGACTGCGGCGGCGGCTGCCCACCATGCTCGGCGGCGACCCGGCCAGGATCCGCATGGTGTACTCCCTGATGTTCTCGCTGCCGGGCACCCCGGTGCTCTTCTACGGCGAAGAGATCGGGATGGGCGAAGATCTGCGCGCGAAGGGCCGCTCGGCCGTCCGCTCCCCCATGCAGTGGGACCACACCGAAAATGGCGGCTTCTCGACCGCCCCGCCGGGGGACCTCGTCGCCCAGCCCGTGGACGGACCGTACGGGCCCGCGCGCATCAACGCCGCGGCCGCGAAACGGGATCCCGATTCGCTGTGGAACTTCATCGCGACACTGATCCAGCGGTACCGGGAATGTCCCGAGCTCGGCTGGGGCAGGTTTGCCCTCATCAAGCAGGCCTCACCGGCGGTGTTGCTGCACCGCTGCACGTGGGACGGCTCTACAGTGGTGGTCGCCCACAATTTTGGCGCCGAACCGGCGTCTGTGACGGCCTCGGTGGTCCCGCCGGAAGGCGAGGAAGGCGCCCCGGAGGGTCCGGACGGGAAGGGCGCGGCGGGGCGGTCCTACGCCGGGGCCGTGCTCCGGGACCTGCTCGGCGGCGAGGACATTCCGCTCTCCGACGACGGCGCCTTCGAAGTCCCGCTGGACCGCTACGGGTACCGGTGGTTCCGGGTCGAGCGCCCGGGCGAACGCCAGCTCCCCTGAGGGCGCCCGCAGCCCTGATGGTGGCCGGTATCCGCTGCGCCCCCGAAATCTAACCGGCCCCTTACCGTGCCGAAACGCGGACGCAACATTGGCGCAGGAGACTGGAAGTGCCGGCAAGAGCAGGCACCAACTCCAGTCCAGGAGGCCCCGCCATGTTGAAGGAAGCGAAAGCCCATGTAACCCGCGTCCGCGCGCTCGACCAGCTGCACCGCGGCGACGAGATCGAGGCCCGCCTGCGGGTGGGCCCGAACTACGATGACGTCGTGATCCGCCGCGGCAGCGTTCAGGAAACGGCCCCCGGAATCGGCGTCGTCTGGATCATGGACCGCCACACCGGCATGCGCAAGGCCATCAATGCCGACGAATGCAGCGTCTGGCGGGTCGCCTGAGGCGTCAGCCTCCGGCCACCGACTGGATGATGAGGACTTCCTGGCCCGGCGCCACGGCAGTCACCAGACCCTGCAGCCGCCGGATTTCATTCCCGTTGACGTATATATTCACGTAACGGCGAACACTTCCGGTCTCGTCCCGCAACCGCCGCGACAGCGCCGGATAGCCCCCGGTCACCGTATCCAGCACCCACTCCACCGTCACCGTTGCCTCGGCGGGCGCAGTCAGGATGGACTGCCCGCCGGCGAGCGGTTGGAGGACGCTGGGCAGGACCACGCTGATCGCCGAGTCTGCCGGCATGGCGTCGCCGCTGATCTCGCCGCTGTTCACGCGCTTTTTACCCCTTCACGCCTGCGCCGGAAGCAGGGCAGTGGAGACCACGGCTGCCCGCACGCACAGCACATCCGGCAGGTGCGAGGCGACCTCGGTAAAGTGTTCTCCCTCGTCAGCGCTGGCGTAGACACTGCCGCCGCGCGTCCCGAAGTAGACGCCCGCAGGCTCCGCGCTGTCGACGCTGGCAGCATCACGGAGCACGGCGTTGTACTCGGCTTCCGGCAGCCCGGCATCGAGCCGTTTCCAGTTGGCGCCGGCGTCATCGGTCCGGTGTACGGCCAGCTTCCCGTCCGGCGGGATACGTTCGCCGTCAGCCTTCAGCGGGACCACCCAGGCGGTACCGGCCCGGCGCGGATGCGTCAGCATCACAAAACCGAAGTCCGCCGGCAGCCCTTCGGCGATCGACTCCCACGATTCGGCGCCGTCGTCGCTGCGGTACACGCCGTGATGGTTTTGCGCGTACAGGCGGCCGTCGACGGCGGCGTCGGCCGCGATCTTGTGCACGCACTGGCCGAATTCCGGGTTGGGATCCGGCATGAAGTACGCGGAAATTCCCTTGTTGCGCGGCTCCCAGGAGGTGCCGCCGTCGAGCGAGCGGTAGACCCCTCCGGTGCTCATGGCGACGTGGACTTTCTCGCCCGTGGGGTCGACGACGATCGAGTGCGCCGCAGCGCCGCCATAGCCTGCGCCCCATTCGCTGCGGTGCGGATGGTCCCAGAGGCCGCGGTTGAGCTCAAAGTGCTCGCCGCCGTCGGTGGATTTCCAGACCGAGATCGGTTCGCAGCCCGCCCACACGACGCCCGGGCGGGAGTCGGCGTCGGGATAGATCTGCCAGATCCGTTCCAGGGCGGCGTCGGTGCCGTCGGGGAACGTGATGGCGCCGTTTTCGGGTTCGGTCCAGGATCCGCCGAGATCATCTGAGTGGAAAACCGTGGGGCCCCAGTGCTCGGAGCGGACCCCCACCAGGATCCGGGTCCTGTCATCGCGGGTATCGATGGCGATGCTGGGCACCTCACTCATCAGAAAATGCGGGCCGGACAGCGACCAGTCCTTCCGGTCCTGGCTGGTCGCCAGCCAAAGGCCTTTCTTGGTCCCGATCGCCAGGACGTAACTCTCTGCAGTAGCCATGGGGTCCATGCAACCATCCCCGCCGGAAGGCCGCAACGGTTTTCTCCCGGCGCCCGCCGGCATGCCCTGCCGCGCCGGTGGCATCTTTCAGTCGACGAACTCCGACTGCGTCTCGATGAAGTCCCAGTCCGCGGCCGTCAATACGGCCACGCCGGCGGCGGACGGCTCAGCCGGACCGGGCCCGCCGGCATCCGCGATTCCCCGCTGCACGGCCTCGGGCAGTTCAATGGTCCGCAGGTTTTCCCGAAGCCATTCCTTGCTCGCCAAATCCAGATCCAACCACCACATGTAGATCTCCACGGCGGCCACCTCCTCCTGTGTTCTTCAACCGTAGGCCCCACCCCCGGGCTGTTCAAGGGAGGCCGCGGCAAACGGCGCCCGCACCCTCCCGGGCCGGCAGACGGGAAGTAAGCCCCTGTTCAGGGCCGCACCCCGGCGCCAGAATGAAGTATGCCTGACGACTCCGCCCACGGCCCGGCGCCCCTCGTGGTGGGTGTGGTTCCGGGACAGTATCCGGAAGTGCTGCAGACGGCGGCATCCCTCGCGAAGTCCCTCGCCGCGCCCTTGATCTGCGCCTACGTGGACGAGGCCAGCTACCTCGTGGAGTGGGACCCGGCGCGGTCCGCGCACCGACTGTCCCTGCACCCGGACGCGGACGACACCCGGATTCGGGCCACCGCCCAGGAGCTGCGTTCCGTTGTTGAGGCACTCTGCGTTCCCCTGGGAATCGACTGGACGCTGCGCACCCTGGCCGGGGATCCCGCCCGGGCGATCGGCAGGCTGGCCGCGGACACCAACGCATCCATGATCGTGGTGGGGACCCCCGAACGCGGCATCGGCCACCGCATCTCCGCCGCGCTGAACGGCTCCGTGGCGGCATGGCTCAGCCACCATCAGGAACGACCGATCCTGATCGTTCCGGGCGTCGCTCCGGCAGTAAGAAAATAAAGCGAAAGTACTTATTCAGAGCGCTGGTGTTACCCCACTACCGGCGAGTAAGCTCGATCTGTAGGCCGGAGGAACGGCCTACCCCAAAGCTGCTCCGGAGTGCGTATCCCCCAATAACGCACTCCGGAGCTCTTTGTTTTGCGCAACATTCCACATGCTGCGCCGGCCGGGCCGCGGGCTTGAAACATACCCCTAGGGGGTATATGTTGAGGGCATGAGCGAGTCAGAAGTCCCCGGCACGGCGCGTCTGGACACTATTCCCCTTGACGCCCCGCCCCATGAACACGGCTACACGTCCAACAAGGACGCCTACCTTCGCCGTCTCAAGCGGATCGAAGGGCAGGTCCGCGGCATCGCCCGGATGGTTGACGAGGACAAATACTGCATCGACATCCTCACCCAGGTCGCCGCCGTCACCAAGGCCCTGCATGCCGTGAGCCTCGGGCTCGTCGAAGAGCACATCGGCCACTGTGTTGTCGGCGCCGCCGCCGAGCCAGACCCGGAGCTTCGGGCGGAGGCCATCGATGTCAAAGTCAAGGAGGCCACCGATGCCATCGGACGCCTGCTCCGCTAGTACCCGTACCACCCACCACACCACCGGGCCGGGGAACCACACCCGGCCCAGCGACAAGGAGCACCCCATGGCCCCCGTTTCCACCACCGTCAACGTTTCCGGCATGACCTGCGGCCACTGCGTGTCCTCTGTCAGCGAAGAACTTGAGGCGCTCTCCGGCGTCGAAAAGATCGACGTCGACCTCAACGCCGGCGGCATCTCCACCGTCACGATCACCTCCAACGAAGCACTGTCCTCCTCCGAAATCGGCGAGGCAATCGCCGAAGCCGGCTACCTCGTGGTCGCCAGCGAAGCCTGAGTGACAACAGCACCGGGCGGGCGCAGACACCGGACCGGCAACCGCCGTCGGGAGCAGACGCCGGAACGGCAGAAATCCAATCGAGCCAGAAAAGAAGGGCGCCGTGAGCAGCGAGCAGTTGTTGGACCAGCAGTTGTTGGACCGGGCCGGGAGCCGTGTCATTGACCTCGATATCGAGGGCATGACGTGCGCGTCCTGCGTCAACCGGGTCGAGCGCAGGCTCGGAAAGCTCGACGGAGTCGAGGCCAGCGTCAACCTGCCCCTCGAATCCGCCCGGGTCAGCGTCCCGGCGGACATCACCGATGACCAGATCACCGCCACTGTCGCGGCCGCGGGCTACAAGGCCACGGTCCGGTCCGGCAGGTATCCGGGCACGCCGGTGGAGGACGCAGGGCTCCCGGCCGGCACCGGATTTCCGGCCGCCACAGCCGCACCCTCGCTTCGCCCGCGGCTGGTTGTGGCGGCCGTACTCACCGTCCCGGTCTTCGCGATCTCGATGATCCCGGCACTCCAGTTCCCGAACTGGGGCTGGGTGGCCGCGATCCTGGCCCTGCCGGTAGTTGCCTGGGCGGCGTGGCCGTTCCACCGCGCCGCGGCCATCAACGCGCGGCATCTGGCCTCGACCATGGACACCCTGGTGTCCATCGGCGTGATTGCCGCCTACTCCTTCTCGGTTGGGCAACTCCTTGCCGACCCGGGCATGACCGAACATCCCGCAGCGGAGGGCATGGGCTCCGGCGGCCTGTACTTCGAGGTCGCATCCGTGGTCACCACGTTCCTGCTGCTCGGCCGCTACCTCGAGGCCAACGCCAAACGGAAGGCGGGCGACGCCCTCAAGGCCCTCCTGGACCTGGGGGCAAAAGACGCTACTGTCCTGCGCGGCGGCACCGAGCACAAGATCCCGGCCGACCAGCTGGCCCTCGGAGACGTGATAGTGGTCCGCCCCGGCGAGAAGATCGCCGCCGACGGCGTCGTGATCGACGGCGCCTCTGCGGTGGACGCCTCCCTCGTGACCGGCGAATCCGTGCCCGTGGAAGTCGGCCCGGACAGCCAGGTCACCGGGGCCACCATCAACACCTCAGGCCGGCTCCTGGTCCGCGCCACCCGCGTCGGGTCCGAGACCACCCTGGCCCAGATGGGCAGGCTCGTCTCCGCGGCGCAGACCGGAAAAGCACCCATCGCCCGGCTCGCCGACCGCATCACCGCCGTCTTCGTACCGGTCGTCCTGGTCATCGCCGCCCTCACCTTCGGGGCCTGGCTGATTGCGGCCGCACCGGCCGTCAGCGCCGGCGAGGTCCGGGCCGCCTTCACCGCCGCCGTCGCCGTGCTGGTCATTGCCTGCCCTTGCGCCCTCGGGCTGGCCACCCCCGTCGGACTGCTGACCGGGACCGGGCGGGGCGCCCAGCTGGGGATCCTGATCAAGGGTCCGCAAGTCCTCGAGGACACCCGGACGGTGGACACGATCCTGCTGGACAAGACCGGAACCGTCACCACCGGCCGCCTTGCCGTGGACGGCGTCCAAAGTTTCGGGCCGCACAGCGAAGCCGAGGTCCTGCGCCTGGCGGGGGCTGTGGAAAACGCCTCCGAGCACCCGATCGCCCGGGCCATCGCCGCTGCGGCGTTGGGTGCGGCGGCGGGGCGTGTGAACAACGACGGCGCCGGCCTCCCCGCCGTCGCCGGCTTCCGCTCCGCACCCGGCGGCGGAGTCGATGGCACGGTCGACGGCCGGCGCGTGGTCGCGGGGCGCACCGGCTGGCTGTTGGAGTCCGGCGTCGCTCCGGCCCCGGCTCAGCGCGAGGCGCTGGGTGCTGCCGAAGACTCCGGCGCCACGGCCGTCTGGGTTGCCGTGGACGGCGAAATCGCCGGAATCATCAGTCTGCGGGACACCGTTAAGCCCGGTTCCGCGGCCGCAGTTACCCGGCTCCGGGAGCTCGGGCTCCGGCCGATCCTGCTGACCGGCGACAACGCCACTGTGGCTGCCCAGGTGGCGGCCGCCGTCGGGATCAGCCCGCGCGACGTCTTTGCCGGTGTGCTCCCGGCGGGCAAGGTTGAGGCCGTGCGGACGCTGCAAGCGGCCGGCGCCACTGTGGCCATGGCCGGGGACGGCGTTAACGACGCCGCGGCGCTGGCGCAGGCGGACCTGGGCATCGCCATGGGCTCCGGCACCGACGTCGCCATCGAGGCAGCCGATCTGACGGTGATGGGCAACGACCTCGGACAGGTGGCGCAGGCGATCGAGCTTTCCCGCCGGACGCTCGGCACCATCAAGACGAACCTCTTCTGGGCCTTCTTCTACAACGCCGTGGGCATCCCGGTGGCGGCCCTGGGCCTGCTCAACCCGATGATCGCCGGCGCCGCCATGGCCGCCAGCTCCGTGCTGGTGGTGGCCAACTCGCTGCGGCTGCGCAGCTTCGGAAAGTAGTCAGGCCTTAGGCCGGGCGCCCCGCCTCAGGCCGCGCCATAGCGGATGGCAGCCCTGGCTTTGGCTTTGGCCGCTTCCTCCCCGCGGTCCTTTGCCGGGGCGTGGGTCACCAGGGAGTCGAGGAGGTGCTGCGTCGCATGGGCAATCTCATGCACAGCCCGGTTGAAGGCCTCCTCGTTGGCCTTGGACGGCTTGGTGCTGCCACTGATCTTGCGCACGTATTGCAACGCGGCGGCCTCCACCTCTGCGGTGGTGGCGTGGGGTTCAAAATTGTGGAGGGTCCGGATATTTCGGCACATATCTCCATGCTAAGGGCCTTGTGGTGATTGAGGCAGGGTTAGGCGCGTTGCAGGCTCTCGACCGATTGAGATTCCTTCGGGCCCGGGAACGAGGTGCCCGGCCCGAACGGACAACCGACTACGGCACGGGCTCGCAGTCGTTCGCGTGGTCCAGCGCTGCCGCGCCGGTGCCGGACGGGGCCCGGAGCTCGTCCAGCCGGACCAGCACCACCCCGCCGACGATCAGCAGCCCGCCCAGGAGCTGGATGGGTCCGGGCAGTTCGCCGAGCAGCAGCCACGCCCAGATGACGGCGAACAGCACCTCGGTGAGCGAGACAAAGGACGCGACTTTCGAGCCGAGTGCCCGGGCGGCGACAATCCCGGACACGTACGCCACCACCGTGGCCAGGACCACGAGGCCGCCCAGCGCCACCCACCACGGGGTGACCCAAGGCCCCAGGCGGGTGTCGGCCGTGCTGAAGGCCATCGGCAGCAGCCCGGTTGCCGCGGCAAGCCACATGACGATGGCGCCCACCATGAGCCCGCCGGAGGCCAGAAGGATGGGCGGCAGGGTGTCGTTTTCCTTGGCCGTGATGAAGAAATAGATGGCCAGGCACACCGCGGCCGCGATCCCCCACAGCACCCCGATGAGGTCGACTTTGACGGCCCCGGTGAGGTCCAGGACCAGGATCAGCCCGCCGAGGGACAGGAGGGTGCCGGCAATGGTCAGTGGCCGCGGCCGTTTCCGGCTGGCGGCCCATAGCCAGAGGACGATCAGCACCGGCGCCAGGTACTCCAGCAGCAGGGCGACGCCGACCGAGAGCCGGGATACGGCGTTGAAATAGAACAGCTGGCAGGCGGCGACGCCGATGAATCCGAACAGCACCACGGTCAGCCAGTTGTCCCGGAGCTGGTGCCAACGCCCGCGCAAGGAGGGAATGGCGAAGACGGCCAGAATCAGGGCCGCACCGGTAAGCCGGGCCGTGACGGCCGCCCCGGGAGTCCAGCCCGTTTCCAGGAGCGCCTTGGCGAATGATCCGGAGAGCCCGAACACCGCGGACGAAAACAGGGCGACGCCCAGGCCCGATGCCATGAACCCGGATGGTGCGGCGGCCCGCGTGGTGCTCTGCCTGGCGGCCTGCTTGCCTGCCCGTTTGCCTTCGAGTTTGCTTCCCTGCGGGGTGCCGCCCGGTTCGGAGGCAGACCGCTGGGCGGCAAGGTCTCGGACCGGCGTGGCGACGGGGCGCTGGGGGGCAGACACGGGCATTCTCCTGTCAGGAGTAAAGTAGGGTTATGCTCATGACATTACGCCCCGGCAAGGTAAGGAGTCAAGATGGTTTTTGCCCCTGACACGGAAGTTGCCCTGCGTTCTGTGGTCAACCTCATCAACACCGCGGCCAACGGTGAGGAACATCTGGCCACGGTCAGGGATCTGGACGCCTTCCTGGAGGCCGAGGGCTTCACCGGTTCCCGCACCCGGGACGGGGCCGAGCTGGCCAGCGTGCGGCGGCTCCGCGGCGAGCTCGCCGAGCTCTGGCAGGCCGAGGAGTCGGCAGCCGCGGGAACCGTGAACCGGCTGCTCCGGGAGGCCCGGGCGCTGCCCCAGCTGGTCAAGCACGAACCCTGGGACTGGCACCTGCACGCCACCACCCCGGAGGCGCCGCTGGCCGACCGGATGAGTACGGAGGCGGCCATGGCGATCGTGGACGTGATCCGCAGCAAGGAAATGGACCGCCTGCTGGTGTGCGCCGCGGACGACTGCGACGCCGTCGTGCTGGACCTCAGCCGCAACCGTTCGAAGCGCTACTGCGACACGGGAAACTGCGCCAACCGCGCGCATGTGGCCGCGTACCGGGCCCGGAAAGCCGCGTCCTGACGCCGAAGGTGCCGGCAGAGGGGCCCGCGGTGTCGGGCCCCGCTGTCAGGCCGGCCTGTCGGGCCTCACCGCGAGGCCACGCGGCTAGGCCTCGCTGCTAGGCCTGCGGGCCGCTGTCACGGGAATCGCCGGGGCCGGCCTCGGGCCGGGGCTGCGCTGACGGGCCGCCATGGCCGGAGGGCGTGCGCTTGGAACTGAGGTTGACGCCGGAACCCTTCCCCAGGTCAGCGGGATTCTCCTTGTGGCTCATGGCCAGCATGGCGGCCACCACCAGGATCACAATAAAGGCGATGCCGGCGCCGGTGAGCGCCAGATCGAACCGGGGCGAGCGGGCGCTGCCGCCCGAGGCGAAGATCAGGACGCCGAAGAAAACCACCACGGCCCAGAACGCGGAGAACATGAGCGGTCCCTTGACCGAGGTCCGCAGGCTGCGGGGCGCTCCGGGTTTCTGCTGTGCCAAGGTGTTTTCCTCCTGCAGCCCGCGCAAATAGCGTGGCTGTCTTGTTACCGCGATTGTTCTACGCCGGGTAGAACCTGTCGGTACTAGTTTACGGCCTCCGCGGAATCGCCCGGAGCATCATGGCGCAGGGTCAGTCCGGACAGCATCCACAGGACGCCGCTGATGATGGCCCCGCCGCCGGCAACCCCGAGGAGGGCATGCGGGCCGAGGCCGATGAAGAACGGCAGCGCGATCGCAGTGCCCAGTCCGATCACGCCGGAGGCGATCCAGTCACGGGCCAGCACGGACCGGCCGCGGCCACGAATGCCCGCGAACAGCTCCGCGGCGCCGGCCACGCCCAGGCCCAGGGCCGCGATGGTTCCGAAGACGAGCGGGGCGGGGATCAGGGCCACGGCCGCGCCGGCTCCGGCCAGGGCTGCCCCGCCGGCGGAAAGGACCCTGCCAGCGCCTTCCCGCGGGGGGAATCCGGTCTTGGGCACGGTCCAGATCATCACCACACCGGTGGCCAGCAGGTAGAGGCCGCCGGCCCAGCCCATGCCCGATTCTGGCGGCGCCGCCCAGAACACGGTGACCGCGCCAAACACAAGCGCGACGGCCGCCCTGACAAGCACGGGCTTGAAGAGGTCGGCCGCGGCGCGGATGGCAGGGGTCGCGTCAGGCGCTGCGGGAAGAGTCACCCGTCCAGTTTAGTGCGAAGCCGCGGCTTCGCACGTCTGCCGGCGGCGCCAGCCCGCACTCACCGCGCGCCGAGCACCATCCACCGGTCCGTCCGGGCCCGGAGGCCCAGCGTCAGCGCCCGCGCCGCCATGTAGCCGAGCGAGAACGCGGCCCACAGCCAGAGCAATCCCGCGCCGGCACCGACGCCGGAATACAGCACCGCCAGCAGCAGCGGCAGGTAGGCAGCGAGGTTAACGACGCCCGCGATCGCCAGGTAGCGGGCGTCGCCCGCGCCGATGAGGACGCCGTCAAGGACGAAGACGTACCCGGCCAGCGGCTGCCCGGCGGCGAGCACCCACAGGGCGAGGGTAAGTGCCGCCCGGACTTCGGCGTCGGGTGTGAAGAGGGCGCCCGCCCACGGTGCCGCGGCTGCCAGAAGGATTCCGGTCAGGACGCCGAAGCCGACCCCCCACCGGGTCATGGTGCGCGTCAGCGCTCGTGCCGCCACCGGCCGGGCCGCGCCGAGTTCCTTGCCGATCAAGGCCTGGGCCGCGATCGCGAGGGCGTCGAGGGCGAAAGCGAAGAACGTGAAGATGGTCATGGCCAGCTGATGCGCGGCGAGATTGACCGGCCCCTGGGCGGTGACCACCACCACCGTGGCGAGAATCGCGATCCGCAGGCTGAGTGTGCGCAGCATCAGCCAGGAACCCACCCCGGTCAGGGCCCGGATGCCACGCCAGTCCGGCCGCAGGGACACCCCGTGGTTGCGGGCGTTGCGCCGGACGATCAGCACATAGACGGCCGCCATGGCCCACTGCGCGATGCTCGTGCCCACGGCCGAGCCGGTCACGGACCAGCCCAACCCGTAGACGAGGACCAGGTTCAGCGCGATGTTCAGCGTGAAACCCGCGGCGGCGACGATCAGCGGGGTCCGGGTGTCCTGGAGTCCGCGCAGCACCCCGGTGCCCGCGAAGATGAGCAGCATCGCCACGAGGCCGGGCATGGACCCGCGCAGGTAGTCCACGGCAAAGGCAAGCACCTCGCCGTCGGCGCCCATCAGGTCCAGGAGCGGCCCCGCGGCCAGGAACCCGGCGACCGCAAGGACGAGTCCGAGCAGCAACGCCAACCAGATGCCGTCGCGCCCGGCGGCGAGGGCTTTGGCCAGCTGGCCGTTGCCGATGGCCCGCGCCACTGCCGGGGTGGTGGAGTACGCGAGGAACACCATCAGTCCGACTGCCGTGTGCAGGACCGCCGATGCCAGCCCGACGCCGGCCAGTTCGGCTACGCCGAGATGGCCCACAATGGCCGAATCCGCGAGCAGGAACAGCGGCTCGGCGATCAGGGCGCCGAAGGCCGGCACTGCCAGGCGCAGGATTTCCCGGCGCTGCCCGGTAGTCGGCGGCGGCGCGGTGGACAGCTGCGGGGAAGGTTGCACGCGTTAACCCTAGCCGGGCCGTTGAATCGACCCAGCGCGTCATTTAGTTGACATTTCAACTAAATATCCGGAAGACTGGATCTTGAACGCAACCGAAGCCGCGGCGGCTGAGAGCCGCGACGCCCCCCAACTTACGAAACGGTATTTCCCATGAACCAGCCCGCCCTGACCACCTCCGCCCGAACCATCCTGCGCGTCATCGCCGGCTTCCTTTTCGCCGCCCACGGCTGGCAGAAGTTCAACGAATTCACGATCGCAGGCACCCAGGCCGCCTTCACCCAGATGGGTGTTCCGGCAGCCCAGGCGGTGGCTCCCGTCGTCGCGACCCTCGAGCTCGTCGGCGGTGTCGCGCTGATCCTGGGCGTGCTCACCCGCGTGTTTGCGGTCCTCCTCGCACTGGACATGCTCGGCGCCCTGTTCATGGTCCACGCCTCCGCCGGCGTCTTCGTCGCAACCGGCGGCTATGAACTGGTCCTGATCCTGGCGGCCGCCGCCGCAGCCGTGGCCCTCGTCGGTGCCGGCAAGTTCTCCGCCGACCGCGCCCTCTTCGGCCGCGCCGACTCGAAGCTCCGCGTCCTGGCCTAAGGCATCCACGGCATAGCTCACGGCCTGGAGCGCGACGGCGGGCGGTCACCTTTTGGTGGCCGCCCGCCGTCGTGTGTCTCCGGGTTATGGCGTGGTTGTGGCCTGCAGGAGAGCGATTGTGTCGCCGGCCGGCCGCGCATGCCGGGCCAATCAGTAAACTCACAATATGAGCGAGAACGCGCCCAATTCCGTGACCCTGCGCTTCCTGGCGGCCCCCACCGATGTCGGCCACAGCGGCTCGGTCGACGCCGGCACCGTGCTCGAGTGGGTGGACAAGGCGGCCTATGCCGCCGCCGTCGGCTGGGCAAAGTCCTACTGCGTGACGGCCTACGTGGGGAACATCCACTTCGCGGACCCGGTCAACAGTGGCGACATGGTGGAGGTCGAGGCCACGATCGTGTACACCGGGCGGTCCTCGATGCACATCCGGACCGTGGTGTCCTCGGGCGATCCGAAGGGCGGCCCCGCCACCATGCGGAGCCAGTGCATCGTGATCTTCGTGGCCGTGGGCGCGGACGGCAAGCCCATACCGGTGCCGCAGTTCGTCCCTGAGACGCCGGACGAAATCGAACAGCGGGACCACGCGCTGGCCCGGATCAAGGTCCGCGAGGACATCGTGGAGGCCATGAGCGGACAGGAATATACCGACGCCGGCACGGCCGAGAGCGTGGTGCTGCGGTTCATGGCCGCGCCCACGGACGTGAACTGGGGCGGCAAGGTGCACGGCGGCATCGTCATGAAGTGGATCGACGAGGCTGCCTACGTCTGCGCCTCCCGCTACTGCGGCAAGGACACCGTGGCCGTATTCTCCGGCGGCGTGCGGTTCTACCGGCCGCTGCTGATCGGCCACGTCGTAGAGGTGGAGGCCCGTCTGGTCTACACCGGCACCAAGGGCATGCACATCGCCGTCCACGTCCGCTCCGGAGACCCCAAGGGGCGCGAGCTGAACCTGACCACATACTGCCTGACGGTCATGGTCGCCCGCGACGAGACCGGCACCTCGGTCCCGATTCCGCAGTGGGTGCCGGTGTCAGCGGAGGATATCCGGCTGCACTCCCACGCCCGCGAACTGCTGGAAATCCGCGGCCGGGCCCCGGGGAACCGGCTGCCCAACCACCTGCTCGCGGCCCGCGACCACTAGCCGGGCGGGGCTAGAAGCCGCCGCCACCGCCGGCGTCGGCGGCCATGTTGGCAAACCGCGAGTAGTGGCCCTGGAAAGCCACCACAATGTCTTTTGTGGGGCCGTTACGGTGCTTGGCGATCAGGATGTCCGCCTCGCCCGCGCGCGGGGACTCCTTGTCATAGACGTCTTCGCGGTGCAGCAGGATCACCATGTCGGCATCCTGCTCGATGGAGCCGGATTCGCGCAGGTCCGAGACCATGGGGCGCTTGTCCTGGCGCTGCTCGGAGCCACGGTTCAGCTGCGACAGCGCGATCACCGGCACCTGGAGTTCCTTGGCCAGGAGCTTCAGGGCACGGGAGAACTCGGAGACTTCCTGCTGGCGGGATTCCACCTTCTTGCCCGAGCTCATGAGCTGCAGGTAGTCCAGGATCACCAGCTTGAGGTCATGCTGCTGCTTCAGGCGCCGGCACTTGGCCCGGATCTCCATCAGCGACATGTTGGGGCTGTCATCGATGAACAGCGGCGCATCGTTCATCCGGCCCATGGTGGTGGCAATCTTGGACCACTGCTCGTCCTTGATGGTGCCCTTGCGGAGGTCCTGGAGACCGATCGTGGCCTCGGCGGACAGCAGGCGCATGGCGATCTCGTTGCGGCCCATTTCGAGGGAAAACATGACGGTCGCAAGGTTGTTCTTGATGGCGGCCGAGCGGGCGAAGTCCAGCGCGAACGTGGACTTGCCGACGGCCGGGCGGGCGGCGATCACGATCATCTGGCCGGGATGCAGGCCGTGGGTGAGTTCATCGAGCTCGTAGAAGCCGGTGGGTACACCCACCATGCCCTCGCCGCGGTGGCCGGAGGCCTCGATCTCGTCCACGGTGGATTCCATGACGTCCTTGAGGACCACATAGTCCTCGGCGGTCCGGCGTTCGGCGACGGCGTAGACCTCGGCCTGGGCCTGGTTGACCAGGTCTTCGACCTCGCCGTCCTGTCCGTAGCCGAGCTGGACGATCTTGGTGCCGGCGTTGACCAGGCGGCGCAGCACCGCGCGTTCGCCCACGATTTCAGCGTAGTAACCGGCGTTGGCCGCCGTGGGGACGGTCTGGATGAGTTCGTGCAGGTAGGCGGGTCCGCCGATCCTGTTGATTTCGCCGCGCTTGGTCAGCTCGTCCGAGACGGTCACGGCGTCCGCGGGCTCGCCGCGGCCATAGAGGTCGATGATGGCCTCGTAGATGGTTTCGTGCGCCGGACGGTAGAAGTCCTGGCCACGCAGGATCTCGACGACGTCGGCGATGGCGTCCTTGGACAGCATCATGCCGCCCAGGACTGACTGCTCCGCGGGGATGTCCTGCGGAGGCTTGCGGCTGCCCTCGGCTCCCCGCGTACCCTCGACTGAGTCCAGATGCGTAACTGACAAAACTGCCGTCCTTCATTGTGTGCCGTGGCGGATGTCCGTTCGCCGCGGCGCGTAAGCACTGCGCCTTATGCCCAATGCCCTCGTACCCAGTGCCTCAAGGCCAAGCACCGTATCCCGGCGGGTCAACGCCCAGCCGCTGCGGTGCTCAACGGCCGTGATGCCGAACTGCTGTCATTGCGGAGCTGTGATGCGTACCTGCTGTGTTGCCGAACTGCTGCGATCCCGAACTGCTGTGATCCCGAACTGCTGTGTTGCCGAACTGCTGTGATGCGGGCGGCAAAACCCGGCACATGCCGGCCGCTCTATTCTTACCAGTCAGCTCCGACAGTTCGCGCCGGACCAGCAACCGCCGTTATCCACAGTGCTGGTGCGGCCGCAGGGCACCGGATCCCGGAGCCGGTGTCCTGGTGGGCACCATCCGGCGACCGCAGGTTTTTCCGCTTCCCACGCCCGATATCCTGCTACGTTATCCGCCGCCGGGGCAGGCACCAACCCGGCCGCTCCGCTGCCCTGTGGATAACCTGTGCACTAGTGCCTGATGCTTGTGCACAGTCTGTGGGTAGAGCTGTGGATAGAAAAAAAGTTAAGCCTGTAATCAGTGCTTGACCTGCGGAAATGTTGCATTCATCTTGTGGACACAAAACAATTTCCGCCAAGCTTCATCCACAGCCTGCACCTTGGAGCTGGGGATACGATGCGGCACAGGAGGCCACATTTGCCGCCCGATACGCACATTTTGTGACCGGATTCATTCCCGCCGAGCCGAATTGACGCCAGCAGCGGCGCACTGTACGCGAGGTGCGGAACATGCTGTGGATAACCGCAATCTGGCATAAGCTCTAATCATGGGCGATGTACTGATAGTCATGTTGCCTGCCCTCATCCTCGCGGCGGTGCTCTGGGCGGCGGTCACGGCGTTGAAGCCGCGGAACCACGGCATCTCAGATGCCGAGCGTTACCAGCAGGAACTGGCGCTCAAGTCCCAGGCCCACTACGCGGCACAGGTCCGGGCTGCCGAGGCCTCCCGCGCCCGGATTGAAGCTACCACGCGCCCCAGCCAGAACTCCCAGCAGCAATCGCAGCAGGCCGACCACGCCCGCTCCGCCCTTTTGGGCCGGGACAGCTCCGGCCACCAGGATGCGTTGTCCGCCATTGGACACCTGAGCCCACAGCTCCTCTTGCAGCTCCAGTCGCTGGCCCACGACGGCCACAAGACGAAGGCCGTCCGGCTGCTGCGGCAATCGACGCGCTCGGACCTGAAGACCGCAAAGAATTACGTAGATCGGCTCTAGCACATGGACTCCCTGCTCATTCCCGTACTGATCCTGGTGCTCGTGGCCGCCGCCGTACTGCTGGCGATACGGGCGTGGAGCCGCCGCGGCGAACGCACCATGCCGGCACCAGCGCCGCAGCCGGACCCCAACTCCGCGGAACTGGCCCGGACGGCGGCCGCCAGGCTCACCGAGGACCAGCACCGGCAGCTCTACGCGCTGATCGCGCAGGGGCAGGCCATGACCGCCATCAAGGTCTACCTCGAGGCCACAGGCGAGGGCCTCCGGGCGTCCCGCGACGCCGTCGCGGCGCTGGCAGCCCACCCCCAGCCCTTCCGCGCCCCTGAGCCGGCGCCGGCGGCCGTTCCGGACGACGACGACGTCCCCCAGCGGTTCTCGTACCGCTACCGCGCGATCGCCAGCAAGGGCGATGTCACCCGCGAGGTGAGCAGCAACATGCTCAATGATGAGATCTACGGGAGGATCCGCACCCTGGCCAAGAGCGGCGACACCGAGGGCGCAGCGACCGCCCTGACCCGCCACTCGGATATTTCCATGAAACAGGCCCGGGAATTCATCGCACTGCTCGGCGACTGAGCCCCGCGGGGCCCGCGCCGGCTCCGGGCCACCGGCACGGCCGGGGCCCGGCAGGGCTAGAAGTCGAACAAGTCCCCCAGCCAGCCTTCCTTCTTCTTCGGACGGCGGCGGTCATCGTAACGCGGCTGCTCATACCTGGACTGGTCGGGACGCGGACGGTCGCGGCGGTCATCGTACCGGCGCTCGTCATAGCGGCGGTCATCCGGACGCCGGTCGTCCCGGTGCGGGTCGCGGTTGTACAGCGGCGGCGGAATGTGGCCAGCAACCGCAGGTGAAAACGCCGTAGGTGGCATCGCTGCCGGCGGCAGTGGTGCGGCGGGGACGCCGGCTGCCGGGCCCAACGACTCCGCCGCACGGTCAATGATCTTGTCCAGCTCTCCCCGGTCCAGCCACACCCCGCGGCATTGGGGGCAATAGTCAATCTCCACGCCGCTGCGTTCACTCATGATCAGGTCAATAGAATCCACGGGACACTTCATGTCCCGGACAACGAGCGGGCGGCCGAAAAGGTTCGGACGGCGCTGCAGGCCCGGAAGCCCTGCGCCGGGCAGACCTACCGCTGGGCAGCGATCCCGGCCAGCAGCTGCTCAAACGGCAGGGACTCCAGCGCGACCGGCTTCTGCTGCGGCCCTGAGTCCTGCAGCAGGGCGACAAACTCCCCCGCCGCCCGGTCCACGCGCACCGACAGTGGCGAGCCGCCGTCGTCGTTGTTTCCCCAGTCCTGCGGCCCGGCGAAAACCGCGGTGGCGGCGATCCGGGTGCGCAGGTAGGTGAACAGCGGCCGCATCGCGAAGTCCAGCACCATCTGGTGCCGGTCCGTCCCGGCGGTGGCCCCGATCAGCACGGCCTTGCCTTCGAACGCCTTGGGATCGAGCACGTCGATGAAGGACTTGAAAAGCCCGCTGTAGGACGCGCTGAACACGGGGCTGACGGCGATCAGGCCATCAGAGGCCTCGACGCCGGCGATCACTTCGGCGAGCCGCGGAGCCGCATACCCGGTTACAAAGTTGTTGGCGATGTCCACGGCGAGGTCCCGCAACTCCAGGACCTCGATGTCCACGGCGTAGCCGGCCGAGGCAAGCTGCCGCTCGGCCGAGGCCGCCAGCTGGTCCGCGAGCAGGCGGCTTGAGGAGGGGACGCCGAGTCCGGCGGAGATAACGGTGATACGGCGGGTTTCCACGGAGTGCTCCTAAGTTGAATCCTGGTCAGCAACGCGACTACATGCGTTTGCATCTACCTCTAGAAGCGGCGGGCAGGGGGATTTATTCCCGGCCACCCTCCCCGCCTGACAGGAATGTCGCGCTCTGCAAGACTGCCCTCATGGCTGAAAACAAAACGCAGGCAACCGGCGCGTCGGTTCAGGAGTTCCTGGCCGCCGTCGAGCATCCGGTCCGGCGCGCCGACGGGTTCCGCCTGCTGGCACTGATGTCCGAAATAACGGGCGAACCGGCGCAAATGTGGGGTCCGACGATTGTGGGCTTCGGCCGCTACCACTACAAGTACGCGAGCGGCAGGGAGGGCGATGCCGCGGCGGTCGGCTTCTCCCCCAGGAAATCCAGCCTGTCGCTCTACGGCCTGACATATGGGCCGGAGGCCGCCGAACTCCTCGGCAGGCTGGGCAGGCACAAGCTCGGCGCCGGCTGCCTGTACGTCAACAAGCTCGACGACGTCGACGAGGCCGTGCTCACCGAACTCGTCCGGCTCGGCTACCGGCATGTCACCACGGCGCTGCACCACGCCTAAGGGGATCCGCCCCGCCAAAGCAACGCGCGGGGTCACCTACGGCCCATGACGCCGTCCAACATGGACCGCAAGTGACCTCGTGTTGGGGTTAAAGCAGAAGGCCCCCGCTTCGGTCCTCAGAGAGGTCCGGAGGCGGGGGCCTTCCAGCAGTTCAGACTGCAGCCGGTGAGGGCTACTTGCCTGCGACTACGTCGAGTTCGATCACAGCGGAAACGTCGTCGTGCAGACGGACGTTTGCCTGGTAGGAACCGGTCGACTTGATGTGTGCCGGCAGTTCAACCTTGCGCTTGTCGATGCGGCCCAGGCCTGCGGCCTCAACAGCGTCGGCCACGTCGCCCTGCTTGACGGTGCCGAACAGGCGTCCGGTTGCGCCAGCCTTGACGACCAGCTTGACCGGCTTGGCGGAGAGTGCAGCAGCCTGCTTCTGAGCGTCTTCCAGGGAAGCGTGCTCGCGGGCAACGCGGGCAGCCTTGATGGACTCAACCTGCTTCTCGCCACCCTTGGACCAGGTCAGGGCGAAGTTGCGGGGCAGCAGGTAGTTACGTGCGTAACCGTCCTTGACCTCGACAACGTCGCCAGCAGCACCGAGACCGGTTACTTCGTGGGTCAGAATGAGCTTTGCCATTTTAGTTAATCCCTTCCTTAGCCGCGGCCAGCGCCGGAGTAAGGCAGCAGAGCAACTTCGCGGGCGTTCTTGATTGCCTGGGCGATCTTGCGCTGTTCCTGCACCGTGACGCCAGTGACGCGACGGGCGCGGATCTTTCCGCGGTCGGAGATGAACTTGCGCAGCAATGCTACGTCCTTGTAGTCGATGACAGTGATGTCAGCGGCCTTCAAGGGGTTGGACTTTGGTTTGGGCTTACGGAGTTCAGCCTTAGCCATCGTGGAGCTCCTATTCGATGGAGCCCGTGGATATTGATCCACGGGATGGTGGTGATCCGGCGCAGTCTGCACCAGACCGCCTTGCGGCGGCCAGTCGGTTTTCGTTGCCGGACCTTAGATGTTGTTTAGAAGGGAGGTTCGGAGTCCGGGCCGTTGCCCCAGCCGCCGCCCGCATTGCTGACCCCGGGCGTGGCCCACGGGTCTTCCTGCGCGGCGGGCTGGTTGCCGCCCCATGTCCCACCGGTGTTGCCGCCCTGGTTTGCACCCTGGCCGCCACCGAATCCACCGCCGCTGTTGCCGCCGCCGAAGCCACCCTGACCACCCTGACCGCCGGAGCGCTGGGTGCGGTTGACCTTGGCGTTGGCGTAGCGCAGGCTCGGGCCGATTTCATCGACCTCAAGCTCGATAACGGTGCGCTTCTCGCCTTCTTTTGTTTCGTAGGAACGGCTCTTCAAGCGGCCGGAGACGATAACGCGCATGCCCTTGGTCAGGGACTCGGCGACGTTTTCGGCTGCTTCGCGCCAGACCGAAGCGCGGAGGAACAGGGTTTCCCCGTCCTTCCACTCATTGGACTGCCGGTCGAAGGTGCGGGGAGTAGAAGCGATGGTGAAATTCGCTACGGCCGAACCGGACGGTGTGAACCTGAGTTCGGGGTCATTGGTGAGGTTACCGATAACCGTGATAGTGGTTTCGCCTGCCATCTACTGCCTCCTTGTGCGTTCCTGCGGGGATGAAGATTGAAGGTTGGCCGCTGAATTACTCAGCAACAACTTTCTGCTCTTCGGGGCGGGTGATCTTGGTGCGCATGATGGTCTCGTTGAGACTCAGCTGGCGGTCAAGTTCCTTGGCGGTAGCCGGCTCAGCGGTGAAGTTCACCACGGCGTAGATACCTTCGGACTTCTTCTGGATTTCGTAAGCCAGGCGACGACGGCCCCAGATGTCAACCTTTTCGATGGTTCCACCATCGTTGGTGATGACGTTCAGGAACTTCTGAAGCGACGGCTCAACGGCACGCTCTTCGACCTCGGGGTCGATGATTACCATCAATTCGTAAGGACGCATATGTGAACCCACCTCCTTTGGGCTAAGCGGTTACGGCATTTCCGTAACAGGAGGTTCATTTGCGGTGTCGTGCAATGCCCGGCCGCCGGAACGGAGGCAGGGCGCAGCACAGACTTCAATAGCTTAGTGCATGCGGGCCGGAATCCGCGATTCCGTGCCTCCACCGTACGGCCCCGCGGCCTGGCCGGGAAGAGCGTCGGCGGCCATGTGGATAACCGCCACACGGCCAGCGTTCAGTCGGGGGGCGCATCGGCTGTGCCATGATCTGAAAATGCACACCAACCCCTCGTCAGCCGTGCCGCCACCGCTCCGCCGCAGCCGTCTCCGCTTCGCCGCCATGGTGCTGTTGGGGCTACTCGCCGCCGGGGCGGCCGGAATGTCAGGCCACTGGGTGCAGGCTCCCACGATTGGCTGGTGCGCCGCCGCCTTGACCTACGTCGTCTGGGTCTGGCTGGTTATCGGCCGCCTCGACCCCGCGGACACCCGGTTGCACGCCACAACGGAAGACCCGGCCCGGAGCACGACGGACCTGCTTATCCTGGCCGCCAACGCCGCCAGCCTGGGGGCGGCGGCAGCGGTCATCGTGGATTCGCACAACAACACTGACACCCTCTCCAGGATTGCCGGCGGGCTGCTCGCGGTAGTCTCGGTGGCGCTGTCCTGGACCCTGGTCCAGACGCTGTTCACACTGCGGTACGCGGAGCTGTACTACGGCACGGGCACGAGGGCAGGCTCCCGGGTGGGCGGCATCGACTTCAACCAGAGCCGGCCGCCGCAGTACACCGATTTCGCCTACTTAGCCACAAGTCTGGGCATGACGTACCAGGTATCGGACACCGCGCTGCAGAACCATGGCATCCGGGCCGAGGCCCTCAAGCACAGCCTGCTCTCGTACCTCTTTGGGACCATCATTCTGGCAACCACCATCAACCTCGTAGTCGGCGTCGCCGCGTAGGGCGCCAGGCGTCAGGCCGCCGTCCGGAAGAACGTCCGGGTCACCGCGGCCAGCCGGTGCGGGTCCTCGACGCCGCAGAGCTCGCGCGCCGAATGCATCGACAGCAGGGCGACCCCGACGTCGACCGTCCGGATTCCCAGCCGGGTGGCGGTCAGCGGGCCGATCGTCGACCCGCACGGCATCACATTATTGGAGACGAATTCCTGGTACGGAATACCGGCGTCGGTGCACAGCCGGGCCCAGAGGGCGGCGCCGGCGGCGTCGGTGGCGTAGCGCTGGTTGGCATTGATCTTCAGCAGCGGCCCGCCGTTGAGGACCGGCCGGTTGGCGGGATCGTGCCGCTCGGGATAGTTCGGGTGCACGGCGTGGCCGGCGTCCGCGGAGACGCAGAACGACGCCGCGAAGGCCTGCCGCCGCTGGCTTGCAGAGGCGCCGAGTCCGTCCGAGATCCGCAGGAGGACGTCCTCGAGGATGGGCCCGCACGCCCCGGACCGGGACGCCGAGCCGATTTCCTCGTGGTCGAAGGCGGCCAGCACGGCAATCGGCGCACCGTCCGGCACGGGCGTGGCAGCGTGCGCCACCAGCGCCGTGAGCCCCGCGTGCGTCGCGGAGAGGTTGTCGAGCCGGCCCGAGGCGAAGAATTCGCCCCTGGCGCCGAACACCGCCGGGGCCTGGGTGTCTGCGATGACGACGTCGTACCCGCCGATCTGCGCCGGATCCACCTCGGCATCGGCAACGCGGTCCGCAAGGAGTCCGAGCAGGTCCTCGCCGGCGGGATCGCCCAGGCCAAAGACCGGATTCATGTGCTGCTGCTTGTCCAGGGCCAGGCCCTCATTGACGGCCCGGTCCAGGTGGATGGCGAGCTGCGGGAAGCGCAGCAGCGGGCCGGTGGCCGTGAGGTGCTGCGTGCCGTCGCGCATGACGAGCCGGCCGGCGAGCTGGAGTTCGCGGTCCAGCCAGGAGTTCAGGAGGGGTCCGCCGTAGACCTCGACGCCGGCCTGCAGCCAGCCGAACTTGCCGGTGGTGGGCTTCGGCTTGAGTTTGAAGGAGGGCGAGTCCGTGTGCGCGCCGAGGATGTTGAAACCGGTGGTCGGTCCGGCGCCTGCCGGCACCACCCAGGCGATGAGGGCGCCGTCGCGGATCACGTAGAACTTGCCGGCGGCGGCCGCGGGCTCCGGCCAGGGCTGCAGTTCGTCCAGGCCGGTGAAGCCCGCCGCGTCCAGCCGGCGCGCGGCCTCGTGGACGGCGTGGAAGCTCGACGGCGACGCGCTGACGTACGCGCCGAGGTCCTGGATGTGCTCTGCGGCAGTGCTCGGTGTGGGCATGGCTCCGAGTCTAGCCCGGCACGCACGGGCCCCGGGGGCCGCGGTGCCGGGCGACGCCGCGCCTAGACGGTGACGTTGAGACCGGCGGCGTAGCCCGCGGCCACCGAGCCGGTGATGGTGGCCAGCTGGTAGATGCCGCCGTCGTTGCCGAACACGTTGTCGGACTTCAGCGTGGTGCGGGGGAAGTTCTGCGCGCTGGATTCGTACCCGGCCGACGCGTAGACCTCCTTGCACGCGGCCTCGGTCAGCGCGATCTGTGACACCGCCAGGACCTGGCCGGCCGCCGTCGCATTGTTCATGGACTCGAACACTTCGAAGTGGATGTGCGGCCAGCGGCCGTTGTAGGCGCCGGGGTAGATGGTCTTGAACGTGACCTGGCCGTTGGCGTCGGCCTCCTGGACGCCGCGGAGGTAGTTCTCGTTCTGAAGCCCCGAATCGTACATGGAGTATTTGCCCTCGCGGTCACAGTGCCAGGCGTACACCGCGGCACCGGCCAGTGGGGTGCAGCCGTTGGCGTTGTCGAGAAGGGTCAGCGTGACGGTCAGCGGTACGCCCTCGGCTGTGCTGGTGGAGGTCCCGAAGCTGGATGTGATGTCCTGACGAACCACGCCGGATGCCTCGAGGACGTTGGGCCCGTTGGAACCGTCACCGGGGTAGGGGCCGGCGGTTTCCTGCGGGATTTCGACCCCGCACTCGGCGATCGCCCGGGTGAGCGTCGGAGTGGCCGACGCCGACGCGGCCGAGGGCGCCGGGGCTGTTGCGGCCGAGGTCCCCGCGGCCGACGTCGAACTGCCGCTGGTGCCGCTGGTGCCGCCCGGGCTGCAGGCCGCAAGGGCTGCGGCCGTTCCCGCGCCGAGGAACATGCCCAGCGATCGGCGGCTGACGAGGGTGGAGAGATCGAATTCCAGGCCGCGGTCGTGGTTGGGGTGCGGCTCGTGCGGGGGCTGCGGCATTTTTGTCATGACCCCATCGAACCCGGCAGCGCTATGGGCTGGCTAGTCCCTTCCTGTGACGCGGCTGTGCCCCGGCACGCATGGACATGCCCTCCCCTCGGCCCGGGGACTGGGCATGTCCCCCCGGCACGCATGGATATGCCCTCCCCTCGCGCCGGGCAGTGGACATGATGGCGCTATGTCCAGTGGTGGGCGCAGGGGGAGGGCATGTCCGGTGGAGCGGGACGGCCGCGGGGGCCTTCCGGGGCTACGACACCGGGCGGGCGCCCACTGTGGCGTCTTCAGCGCCAGGCTCGGCGTCAACCGGGGTGGCGTCCCCGGCAGGAGCCTCGCCGGCCCCTGTTGCGGGAACAGCGGCCTTGGCACCGTTCCTGCGGTAGCGGATGACCCCGATCCCCACGACGGCGGCGGCGAGAGCCAGCGAGAGCAGCAGCGATTCCCGCGTGGTTTCCAGGATCACCATGCCGATCAGCAGGGCCACGATGCTCACGATCGACACCCAGGTCAGGTACGGGAAGAGCCACATTTTCAGCTGAAGGTCCTTGGCGGCGGCGCCCATGCGGCGGCGCAGGATCAGCTGGGAGGTCGCGATGACGAGCCACACGAACAGCGCGATGGCGCCGGAGGTGTTGACCAGGAACAGGAAGACCGTGTCCGGGGCGACGTAGTTCAGTCCGACGGTGACGAAGCCGACCACGGTGGAGGCCAGTACCGCGGCGGCGGGCACGCCGCGCTTGGAAATCCGCATCCACGACTTGGGGGCGTCGCCGCGGCGGGACAGCGAGAACAGCATGCGGCTGGCGGTGTAGAGCCCGGAGTTCAGGCAGGAGAGCACCGAGGTCAGCACCACAATGTCCATGATGGTTCCGGCGCCGGGGATGCCGAACAGCTCAATGACCGCGACGTAGGGGCTCTTGGCGACGGAAGCGGAGTTCCAGGGCAGCAGGGTGACCACAATGGCGATGGAGCCGATGTAGAACACGAGGATGCGCCAGACGGTGGACTTCACGGCCTTCTTGACGGCATCGACCGGGTTTTCGGATTCGCCGGCGGCAATGGTGGCAATTTCCGCACCGAAGAACGAGAACACCACCACGAGGATGCCGGCCAGGACGGCGCCGGGGCCGTTGGGCATGAACCCGCCGTTGCCGATCAGGTTGTCCAGGCCGGGCGCCGGAACGCCGGGGATGAGGCCCAGGATCGCGGCGACGCCGAAGAGCAGGAAGAGCACGATTGCCGCGACCTTGATGGAAGCGAACCAGAACTCGAACTCGCCGAACGACTTAACGGACCCGAGGTTGGTCAGCGTCAGCAGCACCATCAGGGCAAGCGCCCACACCCACTGGTCAATGCCGGGGACCCAGCGGTGCATGATCGCTGCCCCAGCCGTTGCCTCGATGCCGAGAACAATGATCCAGAACCATGCGTAGAGCCAGCCGATGCTGAACCCGGCCCAGCGGCCCAGGGCCTTGTCCGCGTAGGTGGAAAATGAGCCGGTTTCCGGGTTGGCCGCGGCCATCTCGCCCAGCATCCGCATGACGAGGATGACGACGAGTCCCGCCGCGGCGTAGGCAACCAGAATGCCGGGGCCGGCCTGCTGGATCGCCGCACCCGAACCGACAAACAGTCCGGCGCCGATCACGCCGGCGATGGCAATCATGGACAGATGCCTGGGTTTCAGGGATTTTGAAAGCTGCTGGTCAGCGGGCATGGAAGCGCCGTCCTTCGTGGGGGGTTCAGGCCCGCTCGATGCCGGCACGGAATCGAATCCATGCTGTGCGGCGGACCACAATGTCGTTTCACACTAGACCGCGCGGCGGACCGTCCGTCTTGTGCAGTCCCACAAATGACGGCGGGTCAGACCGGGCCATCACCCAACGCGAGGGCCACAGGGTCAACCAAAGTTGCCTCACGGGCAATTCGGCAATGTGCCTGAAACCACTGCTTCAGGTACTACCTGCCGGTAACCTGCCTTGCGGCGGCAGGGCGGCGGCCGTCAGTAGTCCGCGTTGCTTGGCACCACGAGGCCGGTCTCATATGCGTACACCACGGCCTGGACGCGGTCGCGGAGGTGGAGCTTGGTCAGGATCCGGCGCACATGCGTCTTGACGGTGGCCTCGGACAGGAAGTATCGGTGCGCGATTTCGGCATTGGAGAGTCCCTCCGCCATCGCCCCGAGCATCTCGTTTTCGCGGGGCGTCAGGTCTTCCAGCAACGGATCCCGCGCCGGGCGTGCGGGGCCGCCGGCCTGCTGACCGCCCCCGTCCGCCCCGGCATGCTGGCCGCCGGCGCCGCCTGTCCCCGCAGGATCCAGACCGCCGGCACCACGGACATAGGTCTCCAGCAGCCGCTGCGTAACACGGGGTGCCACCACGGCGTCGCCACTGGCCACCACCCGGACCGCGCTGACCAGTTCTGCCGGCGCCACGTCCTTGAGCAGGAACGCAGAGGCGCCTGCCCGCAGTGCTGCAAAGGCGTATTCATCGAGGTCAAAGGTGGTCAGGATGATGATTTTGGCGTCGGAGCCCGAGGCGGCGATCGCCCGGGTGGCCTCGATCCCGTCCAGCACCGGCATCCGCACATCCATCAGGACGACGTCGGGCGCGAGCTCCCGGACGTGGCGGACCGCTTCGGCGCCGTTGGATGCCTCGCCCACGATGCGCAAATCGTCTTCACCCTCCAGGATGAGGCGGAAGCCCATCCTAAGCAGCGGCTGGTCATCCACCAGCAGGACGCGTACCGGCGTGTTGTCGGACATTGTTCCCCCTTGATTCCGTGGCATTCTCGCCGTTGCAGTTCAGTTCCGCGTGCACGCGCCAGCCGCGGTCGCCGGCGCGCCCGGCGTACACGGTGCCAGCGTAGATCCTGGCCCGCTCCCGCATCCCGGCGATTCCATGCCCGGTGCCGAAGGAATCCAGCGCGTCAGGCTTCGCCTGCGCGCCGGTCCCGGGAGCGCCCGGGTCAACGGTGCCCCTGCCGTCGTCGAGCACTTCAATGGTGACGCGGGAGCCGTTCCGGACAATGCTGACCTCCACCCGGCTGAGGGCGCGGCCGTAGCGCAGCACGTTGGTCAGCGACTCCTGCACAATTCTGTAGACGGTCAGCTGGAACGCCGCATCGTCGGGCAGGGACGGGCCGGTGTGCGTGTAGTGCAGCGGCAGTCCCGCGGTGCGGAAGCCCTCGAGCAGTTTGGCCAGGCTGCCCCCGGCCACCAGCGGCTCGCGCGGGGCATGTCCGGTGGGGGCGTCCTCGCGCAGCACGCCAAGGACGCGCCGCATGTCGGCCAGCGCGGTGCGCCCGGTCCGGGAGAGTTCGGCCAGGACGCCGGCGGCGCGCTCCGGATCCTTCTTGACCACGACGGCGGCGCCGTCAGACAGGCTGATCATGACCGTCAGCGAGTGCGCCACGACGTCGTGCATTTCGCGCGCGATCCGGTTCCGTTCCGTGACCGAGCCCAGCTGCTGGGCCCGGGCGGCCCAGGCCGCGATCTCGTGCTCGTGCTCGCGCCGCTGCCGCACCGAGATCCCGATCCCCGTGGCGATCACATTCGAGAGCGCGATGCCGATGCCCGCCGCGATGCCCGTCAGCAGCTGGAAATTCTCCGGTGTGCGGACCGCCATGTCCGGGAGCCGGCCGTCCAGCGGGCCGACGGCCAGCAGGAAGTACAGGAGCAGCAGCGGAGCGGTGGTCAGGGCCAGTGCGGCGAGGGCGAACCGCCGGGTGCGGACGACGGCGACGGCGTACAGCGAAAACCAGAGCCCGGCGGAGACATTGGACCCCCAGGGATGCAGGAAGGTGACCGCCAGTTCCAGGGCCCCCACAACAGCCGCCACCCGCACCGGATACGCCCGCCGGAAGAGCAGGACCGGCGCGGCCGCGGCGAGCAGCACGGCAACCGGCCAGTCGCCGTGGATGACCGATTCGGCCGCCGTGGGCGTGACCAGGACCAGGTAGCAGAGCACCACCAGGACGTCCATGACCCGCGGATTGGCCAGCAGGTAGCGCCGGAGCCGGCCGCGGCGGCGGGCCGTGAGTTCAGCAAGGGACGCGTCGGCCGGTCCGGCCGGCGCGTCCCTGACAGGTACCGCATCGATCATGCTCTGAGCCTAAATGCTGAAGGGCTTGGACGCTGCCCGTGGCGCCGGCCTAGACGTCCCGCCTCTTGAGCAGGACGGCGGCCAGGAGCACCGGGATGACAACCCACGCGCCCAGCACCAGGGCCGCCTGCCAGGCTTCGAGGGTGTCCGGGATGTGCTCCACCGCGGTCAGCGGATCCACGGTGTTGCCGGGCAGGTATTTGCGGGCCTCCACGAAGAAGTCGCCCGGAATGAGCTGGAACGCGATGGGTGCCACGAAGAACAGTCCCACCAGGCTCATGATGCCGCCCGCCGAGTTGCGGATCAGCGTGCCCAGCGCCATGCCGATGGCCGCGACCGCCGCCACGTAAATGCTGTTGACAAGGAGCAGCTTGACCGACTGCGGGCTGCCCAGGTCCAGGCCCAGGCCGTAGTTGTCCAGGATCGGCACGGATACGAATCCGGCGGCCAGGGTGGATGCGGCGGTGACGACGAAGGAGGTCACCACCACCACCACGAGCTTGGCCGCGAAGGCGGGGATGCGTTTAGGCACCGCCGCGAACGTGGACCGGGCCATGCCCGTGGTGAACTCGGAGCTCATCAGCAGCACGCCGAGGGAGCCCAGGATCAGCTGGGCGAACGCGATGCCGGAGGTGGGAACGCTGACGGCGATGTCGCCGCCCTGGGCCGCGAGCCTGGCCCCGACCTCCGGGTCCCGGGCCGCGGCCTCGGAGAACTGGCCCGTCCCCCAGGCCGAAAGCGCCCCGAACCCCACCATGACCACCACTGTTGAGCCGAGCAGGATCAGCGTGGAGAGCAGGGTGCGGAACTTGATGAATTCGGAGTTGAGGACCCGCAGGAAGCTGGGGCCGGGGCCGGAACTGCTGCCGTTTCCGGACCGCTGTGAGTCGGCGCCGCGGCGCGAGGGCGTGGATTCAACGGTTGTGGAGCTCATGGCTTAGTTGCCTCCGGCTTCGACGGGAACGGCGCCCGTGGTGATCAGCGAGTGGTATTCGACCTCATCCTTGGTCAGTTCCATGTAGGCCTCCTCGAGGCTGGCCTGCAGCGGGGTGAGTTCGTAGATCATGACGTGGTTCTCCAGCGCCGCAGTGGCGATCTGGCGCGGGTCCAGGCCTGTGACTTCGAGGAGTTCGCGCTCTTGGACCTCCACCGAGACCCCGGTCCCGGCCAGCAGCTGCATGAGCCGGTCCGGCTGGTCGGTGCGGACCCGCGTCCGGCCCTGGCCCTTGCCTGTGATGATCTCCTGGATCGGGGCGTCCGCAATGATCCTCCCGCGGCCAATCACGATCAGGTGGTCCGCCGTGACTGCCATCTCGCTCATGAGGTGGCTGGAAAGGAAGACCGTGCGGCCCTCGGAGGCCAGGTACTTCACCAGGTTGCGGACCCACACCACGCCCTCCGGGTCAAGGCCGTTGACGGGCTCGTCCAGGATGACGGTCTGCGGGTCGCCCAGGAGGGCGGCGGCGATGCCCAGCCGCTGGCCCATGCCGAGCGAGAAGCCGCCGACCTTCTTCCTGGCCACCTCGGCCAGCCCGGTCATCTCAATGACTTCGTGGACCCGTTTCTTCGGGATGCTGTGGGTCGCCGCCATGGCCAGAAGGTGGTTGTAGGCGGAGCGGCTCGTGTGGACTGCCTTGGCATCGAGCAGCGCGCCGACGTCGCGCAGCGGGGCGGCGTGCCTGGTCAGCGGGGACCCGTTGACGGTCACCGAGCCCGACGTCGGCCGGTCCAGCCCCATGATCATGCGCATGGTGGTGGATTTTCCGGCCCCGTTCGGACCCAGGAAGCCGGTGACCCGGCCGGCTTCGACGGTGAAGTTGACGCCGGCGACGGCGGTCTTGTCGCCGTAAACCTTGGTCAGGCCTCGTGCTTCGATCATGGAAGCGTTCCTTTGCGTAGCGGGAGATGATCCGGGGCACCGCAGTCACGGGCCCGTCTGCACACCACGCTACCGAGGCAAGCTGCGTATTTCGCCGGTCTCAGGGATGATTCAGGGGCTAATCAGGGTAGTCCGGGAGGATGACAGGGGTTGGATGACGGGTTTGGATGACGGGGTTCAGCCGAGGGGCGAGTAGTAGGTCAGCGCGCCGGGGCGGACCGTGAATTCCACCCGCCGCACCCCGGGCATGACCTCTCCGTCGACGGCGAGGACCATGGGCCCGTTCCCGGGTTCCACCGTGATCCGGTCCGTTTCGCTCAGATGGGTGATCCCGGACGTGGCCACGGTGCCCGTGAGCACGGCCCAGAGCAGGCGCAACCGGGCGAACGGCTCATCGGCAGTGATCATCCGCAGGTCCAGGACACCGTCCGCGAGTACCGGGCGCACCAGCGGCGCGTGGTCGCGGGGGTAATAGCGGCCGCGGCCGATGTACAGGATCCAGAGCCGGTGCCGGACCCCGTTGACGATCAGCGTGGTGGGGGTGCCGGCCGCGAAGGTCCGGAACATGGCCACCACTCCGGCCAGGGGTTTGCCCAGTGCCGGCTGGAGCTGCTCCCGCCGGCGGACCAGGTTCGGGTAGAGGCCGATGCTGGCCGTGTTGAGCATGATCAGCTCGAGCTGCTCCGGGCTGTCGGGGAGCCCGCGCTCGACACTCACGTGGCCGACGTCGGCCACGGCGGCCTCGCCGCGCGACGCCGCCTGCACGGCGTCCGCCAGGGTGGGGGTTCCGGCGTCGCGGGCGAAATGGTTCAGCGTTCCGCCGGGGAGCACCAGCAGCGGAAGGGAACGTTCGACGGCGGCGGCCGCCGCGGCGCCCACGGTTCCGTCGCCGCCCCAGACGCCCAGGGCCGCAATGCCCGGTCGGGTCGCGACCTGGGCGATGCCCGCGTCGACGGACTCACCGGGCCCGATTTCCTTTATATACGCCTTAGGGAATACTTTTTGCAGGGCGTCGACAGTCTCGTCAGCATAGGACCCGCCGAGGGTGTTGACCGCGATGCCGAGCCCCTGGCCGTCCGGTAGTTCCGCGGCCGGGGCGGCGCCGCGGCTGGTTTCCGGGAACGGCGGACGGACGGGCCACCACTTCCGCGTCACCATGGCCGCGCCGGCGCCGATCGCGGACCCGAACAGCACATCCGAGGGCCAGTGGGCTCCGGTGTGGACCCGGGAGTAGGCCACTCCGGCCGCGACGGGGGCCAGCGCCGCACCGAGGGCCGGGCGGACCATGCCCACCCCGAGTGCGAAAGCCACCGCGGAGGCGGAGTGTCCCGACGGCATCGACGAACTCGTCGGCTGCGGGTTCACGAAGCGGAAGACCGGAAGGTGTTCGGGCAGGGGGCGGGCCCGGGGCAGGAGGGTCTTGAACACGACGTTGGTGACCGCCGAGGCGGCGCCTTGCGCGATGAGTCCGTGCACCGCTGCCCGGCGCGTCTTGCCGGGCACCAGGGCCATGGCTCCGGCAACGCCGAACCAAAGTTTGCCCTTGTTGGCGGCGGCGGACAGACGGCGGAAGAAGTCGTCATGGCCTCCTCCCGGCAGATTGGAGACGGCGCGCACCAGTTTGCGGTCGAATTCCGACAGGCGGCCGGGGGCCTTCCTCAGCATGGTTCGCATTGGACCACCATACTGCTACCTCGCGGGCAGCGGCTTCGCGGCTCCGGCGAGGACCAGCGCCACCACAATCGGAATCCCGATCGCCAGCAGGGCGGTCCTGACACCGGTGACATCGCCCAGGTAGCCGAGCAGGGGCGGCCCGGCGAGGAAGGCAATGTAGCCCAGTGTGGACACCACGGACACCCGGGCGGCCGCCTTCTTGGGGTCGTCCGCGGCGGCGGACATTCCGATCGGGAACGCGAGGGCCGCCCCCACGCCCCAGAGCACGGCGCCGGCGGCGGCCAGCCAGATGGTGCCGGCGAACACGAAGAGGCAGAGGCCCGCGGTCGCCGCCGCCATGCTGGCCCGCAGCACGGCAACGCGGCCGTAGACGTCGATCGCACGGCCACCGAAGAAGCGCATGGCGGTCATGGCCAGGACGAACGCGGCGAACAGCAGCGCCCCCGTGGACTGTTCGGCGCCCAGGCCGTCAACCGCGGCCTTGGCAATCCAGTCGTTGCCGGCGCCTTCGGTCAGGGTGGCGCCGAGGACGACGACACCGATCAGCAGCGTGCGCCCGTCCCGCCAGGCCGAACCTGCGTTGCCCCGGTCCGCGTCCCCCGCGGCGGGTGCCTCGGCAGGCAGATGGGGCAGGAAATACCGGGGGGCCACCGTGGTCAGGACGGCGACGACGGCGGCTATGACCAGCAGGTGCTCCGGGAGCCCGACCCCCAGGGTGGATAATCCGGCGCCGATCAGGGCACCGACGAACGCGCCGCCGCTGAAGGCCGCGTGGAACTGCGGCATGATGGTGCGCCCGAGCCGGTGTTCGACGTCGGCACCTTCAATGTTCTGCGAAACATCCCACAACCCGACGCCTATCCCGAAGAAGAACAGGGCAATGGCAGTCCCAGGGATGGAGGCCGCCATCAGGGAGAGCGCGACGCCGACACCGGCCGCCGCGGCCACGAGTCCGGCGCTGCGGACGGTGTTGGCGGTGCCGATCCGGCCGACGACGAACCCGGCCGTCGGCAGGGCGATCAGCGAACCGACCGCGACGCACAGCAGCAGGGTTCCCATCTGGCCCGCGGTGATCTGCAGGATCTCCGTCACGGCCGGGATGCGGGCTGCCCAGCTGGCGAAAACTAATCCGTTGATCCCGAAGACAAGGAAAGTCGCGCCGGTGGCAGCCTTGAGTTGCGGGACGGTTGCGGTACTGGTCATACGATCACTGCTTCCACCGAGTGCTGGGCGAGTTGGTCAAGTTCTTCAGGGCTGAGCTGCCGGTCGGTCACGATGGCATCCACGGCGTCCAGGGATGCGACGAGGGCGACGGCGGTGGCGTTCCATTTGGCGGCGGCACAGGCGACGATCACCCGGGCGGCGGATTCGAGGCCGGCGCGTTTGACTGCGGCGTCGTCGAGGTCGTGGGCCAACAGCCCGTCCTTGAGGTTCAGGGCGCAGGGCGTGACGACGGCGGTGTCGAAGCGCAGCGAGCGGATGTTGGATTCCGTCATCGGCCCCCGGAAGGAAAGTTCGCCGGGGACGAGGCTGCCGCCGGGCATCAGGAGTTCGGGGCGGCGCCCGGCCGGACCGTCGTCCGCGGACAGCGCGGTGACGGACCGCAGCGACATCGGCATGATCGTCATCTCACGCTGGCGCAACTGGCGGGCGATCTCCGTGGCGGTGGTGCCGCTGTCCAGCCAGACGTGTCCACGGTCCGCGAGCATGGCCGCCACCCCGGCGGCGATCCGCATCTTGGCGGTGTGGTCCTCGAGTTCGCGTTGCCCGTAGTGCGGGTTTTCGCCGCCGAAAACCAGGCTCTTGGCTCCGCCGTGGACCCTCCGCAACACGCCGTGCAGGGCCAGGATGTCGAGGTCACGGCGGATGGTGGCGCCGGAGGCGCCGCAGGCGACCGTCAGATCGTCCACCGTCACGTGCTCCCGGTCGCGCAGCAGTCCGCCGATCAGGCGGTGCCGCTCATCAGTGTTCATGCTCAAATGCTAGCGGCTGGTGATCATTTAATCATTTGTTGCGCGTTTCAAATAGCAACGCGGGGTCACTTCGCGCCCATAACCGCCCCCGGAATGGGCCGCATCTGACCCCGCGTTGCTTAGTGGACCCCGTGATGGCGCTAGCGGGCGCGCTCGACGCGCTTTTCGTCCCAGACCGGTTCGGCGGACTCGTAGACCCTGCCGTCGGAGCCGAAAACCAGGAAGCGGTCGAAGGTTCGGGCGAACCAGCGGTCGTGGGTGACGGCCAGGACGGTGCCCTCGAAGTGGTCGATCGCCCGTTCCAGGGCCTCGGCCGAGTGCAGGTCCAGGTTGTCCGTGGGCTCGTCGAGCAGCAGCAGCGTGGCCCCGGAGAGTTGCAGCAGCAGGATCTGGAACCTCGCCTGCTGGCCGCCGGAGAGGGATTCGTACTTCTGCTCGGACTGCGCCGCCAGCCCGTAGCCGTCCAGCGCCCCGGCGGCGGCTTCGCGGCCCATGCCCGAGCGGTGCTCGTCGCCCCGGTGCAGGATTTCGAGCAGGGTCTTACCCAGCAGGTCGGGCCGGACGTGGGTCTGGGCGAAGAATCCGGGCCGGATCCGGGCGCCGAGTTTCACGGTGCCCTCGTGCGGCACCTCGGCGATCTCGACGTCGGACACCGGCAGGTGCTCCCGCTCGGGATCCGTGCCGCCGGTGGCGAGCAGGCGCAGGAAGTGGCTCTTGCCCGAACCGTTGGAACCCAGGACGCCCACCCGGTCGCCGAACCAGATTTCGGTGGAGAACGGCTTCATCAGGCCGGTCAGTTCCAGCTTCTCGGCCACGACGGCGCGCTTGGCGGTGCGCCCGCCCTTGAGCCGCATCTGCACGTTCTGTTCGATGGGAAGGGCCTCGGGCGGGCCGGCTTCGAGGAACTTCGCGAGCCGGGTCTGCGCCGCGTGATAGCGGTTGGCCATGTCGGAGCGGAACGCGGCCTTGTTCTTGTACATGTTGACGAGTTCCTTGAGCTTGACGTGCTCCTCGTCCCAGCGCTTGCGCAGTTCCTCGAAGCGCGCGTTCCGGTCGGCCCGGGCGTCCACGTAGGACCCGAAGCCGCCGCCGTGGATCCAGGCGCCGGCGCCGTTGATGCCCGGTTCCAGGGTGACGATGCGGCCGGCGGCGTTGTTGAGCAGTTCACGGTCGTGGCTGATGAAGAACACGGTCTTCTTCGAATCATTCAGTTTGGCCTCGAGCCAGCGCTTGCCCGGAACATCGAGGTAGTTGTCCGGCTCGTCGAGGAGCAGCAGTTCGTCGGGGCCGGCGAAGAGGGCCTCGAGGACCAGCCGCTTCTGCTCGCCGCCGGACAGGCTCGACGCCGGGCGGTGCTGTGCCCGGTCGAAGGGCAGTCCGAGGGCGGCCATGCAGACCTCGTCCCAGACGGTTTCGACGTCGTAGCCGCCGGCATCCCCCCAGTCCACGATCGCCTGGGCATAGGCCATTTGGGTGGGCTCGTCGTCGTGCTCCAGCATGGCGAGCTCTGCCTCGTCGACGGCCCGCGCGGCGGCGGCCAGGGCAGGCGGGGCGGCGGAGACCAGCAGGTCGCGGACCGTGGACTCGTCCCGGACCTGGCCCACGAACTGGCGCATGATGCCCATGTTGCCGGACCGGCCGATCACGCCTTCGTCCGGGACGAGATCGCCGGAAATGATCCGGAACAGCGTGGTCTTGCCGGTCCCGTTGGGCCCGATCAGCGCTGTCTTGGTGCCGTCCGGGACCTTGAAGGTCACCCCGTTGAGCAGCTGGGTGCCGTCGGAGAGGAAGTAGTCGATGCCGGATACGTCAATATGAGCCACGCGTTCAATCTTCCCACGGCCGGGAAAGCGTCCGCTCAGCCGGCCCGGGTCAGGAACTCCTTGAGCAGCGGCCCGGACGTGGTGGCCCCGAGTCCGCCGTCCTCGACGAACACGGCGACGGCGAGGTCACCGTGCACGGCCACGATCCAGGCGTGCGTCTTGGGCGGGGTGTCGTTGCCGAACTCGGCCGTTCCGGTCTTGGCCCCGACGGGCTCGCCCGGGACGGAGGCCAGGAACCCGGCATGACCGCTGGTGACGACGGCCCGCATCATGTCAGCCAGTGCCGCGGCTTCCGCTGCAGTTACCGGCTTTTCGACGGCCGTGGCCGGTGCTGGGGCCGACGGCGTCGCGTCACCGGAGGCCGGGGCAGCCGGCGACGTGCCGGCTGTAGCCGTTCCTGTGGGGGCGGCGCCCTGGGCATCTGGGGGACTGTCGCCCTCGTTCGGATTCAATACCAGCTGGGCGGCCACCGGGGCTCCCTTGGCAACCGAGCCGGCCATGACGGCGGCGGCCAGGGGGGACAGGAGCACTTTGCCCTGGCCGATCATGGAGGCGGCATGTTCGGTTCCTTCGGCATCCCCGGGGACGGAGCCGAGGAATGCGGCCGCGCCGAGCGCAGGTGCTTCAACTGCCACGCCCAGGGAGGTCGCGGCGGATTCGAGCTGTGCCTGGGTGACGGTGTCGCGGGCGTTGATGAACGCGGTGTTGCAGGAGTGCGCAAACGCGTCGCGCAGCGTCACGGACCCCAGGGAGGACTCAGGGTATCCCTCGGCGTTCTTGAAGGTGCGGCCGTCCACCGTGAGGGTGGGCGGGCAGTCCACCTTGGAGTCGGGCGTCATGCCGTTGCGGAACATGGCCAGGGAATCGACCATCTTGAAGATCGATCCAGGGGCATACTGTCCCAGCATCGCGGTGTCGTAGCCGTTGCTGCCCGGCCCGGAGGCGGCCGCCAGGACGGCGCCGCTGGAGGGCCGGAGCGCCACAATCGCCGACGCCGGGCCGACCTTGCCGAGGACGTCTTCCGCAAGCTGCTGCAGCTTCGGGTCCAGGGTGGTTTTCAGCGGGGTGCCTTCTTTTATCTCAGTCTGAAAAAGTACGCGGCGTCCCGCGTTGGGCAGAGCCTGCTTCTCTGCGGCGGTGAGGCCTGCCTTCTCGGCGAAGACCTGAATGCCGTCGCTGCCGCGAAGCTGCGCGTCGTATTGCTGTTGCAGGCCACCGGTGCCCGTGGTGTCCCCTGCTTTGAGTGCGCCGTTCGATTTTTCGATCTGTTCTGCATTCGCCTCCGCTGCCGTGCCCAGCAGGGCGCGGGCGAAGGTGCGGTTTGGTGCCAGCGGAAGGGAGTCGCGGATGGCACGGGCGCCGGGAATCTCACCGATCTGAGCGTCGGTGATGGTCCGTCCTTCTTCACGCAAAGTGATGGCGGCAACGAACGCCTCGGGGCCGGCCGCCGCGACCTGCTGGCCGTACGCCGCAGGGTCGACCCCCACCAGTTGGGCAAGCTTGGTGGCGGAATCGGCGGCGTCTGCACCGCCGAGCGCCGGCTTGTCGATGCCAACATTGACCACGGGCCGGTACGTGACCAGCGGGACCCCGCCGGCGCCCAGGATGTCGGCGCGCGACGGCGAATGGGTTGCCGAGCCGACGAGCTCGCCTTCGGCCAGTTCGGGGACCAGGGTGGCCGGGTTCCAGACCGTCAGCCATTTGTCGCCGGACTTCTTGAATTCGGCGAAGGTGGTGTACTTCCACTCTTCGGAGCCGATCTTCCAGCGGTAGTTGAGCGGGACCGTGGCCTTATCGGACTCCAGCGTCAGTTGGCCGCTGTCCACTGCAGGCCGGGCCGGGTCAAGCCCCTTGAATATTTCCTTGAGCTGGTCGTTGGCGGCACCGGAGTCCTTGCCCTCAAAGGCGACGGATCCGACGTCGAGCGCGGACACCGCGGAGGCGAGCTGTTTGGCAGCGCTTTCGGCGCCCTCACGACCGTCGCCGCAGGCGACCAGCGAGCCGCCAAGAACAAGGCCCACAAGGGCCAGTGCAAGTTTTGATGAGTTCCCCATGGCGCCCATTATGCCCCGGGCCACCGACAATTCTGTTGTCACATAACACCGTCACCTGCCCGCCGGGGACGCCTAGGGCCGCCGGATGATCCTGCGCTGCGCTGCCACGGCGATCGCGGCGGTGCGGTTGTCCACGCCGAGTTTGCCGTAGATGTGCACCAGGTGCGTCTTGACCGTGGCCTCGGAAATGAACAGCTGCTTCGCGATCGCCCGGTTTCCCATCCCGGTGGCCAGCAATCCGAGCAGCTGGACCTCGCGGGCGGACAGGGCGGGCTCCGGATTCCTGATCCGGCCCATCAGCCGGGCCGCGACCTCGGGGGCCAGCGCGGTGCCGCCCGCCGCGGCAGAGAGCACCGCCTGGCGGATCTGGTCGGGCGGGGCATCCTTGAGCATGTAGCCGCTGGCGCCGGCCTCGACGGCGGCCAGGATGTCGGCGTCGGAGTCATAGGTGGTCAGGATGAGCACTGGCGGCGCCGGCTCGCCGGCCTCTCCTGCCTTGATCCGGCCGGTGGCGGTGACGCCGTCCATGCCCGCGCCCATCTGCAGGTCCATGAGCACCACGTCCGCGGGCTCGCCCAGGGTGTGGAGCCTGGCCAGTCCGGCCAGCGCGGCGGCGCCGTCGGCGGCCTCGGCCACCACTGTGATGCCCTCCAGATCACCCAGCATTGCCCGCAGACCGGCCCGGACCACCGGGTGGTCGTCCACCAGGAACACCCGGATGTTGTTCATTTCCGGTCCCCGCGGGCCGGCGCCGGCGCGGCGTTGGAACCGGGCGCTTGGCCCAGTGGCAGCCGGATGGCCACCACGGTTCCCTCACCCGGGGCAGACTCGATGTCCAGCTGCCCGTGGAGGGCGGCCACGCGGTCCCGCAGCGACGTCAGCCCATAGCCGGACCCGTCCGGACGGGCCGGCAAGGCCGAGGGGTCGAATCCGGCGCCGTCGTCGTAGATGTCCATGGCCACCTCCGGGCCGAGGAAGGAAAGGGTGACGACGGCGGTGCCCGCCTGCGCATGCGCCCGCACGTTGGCCAGGCTCGCCTGCGCGGCCCGGAGCAGGACCGTCTGGTGGGAGCCGGGGAGTTCCACCGGCACGCCTTCGACGTCGAGGCGGCAACGCAGCCCGGCACCCCGCGCCGCGGTCTCCGCTTCGGTCGTTTCGCACAGCCGGAGAAGTCCGGCGACGAGGGAGCCGTCCTCAAGATCGGGGGACTGCAGGGCCCGGACGAAGTTGCGGGCCTCTGCCAGGTTGGCGGCGGCCGTGTCCCGGACAATGCGGAGCCTGTCCCGTGCCACGGCGGGTTCGCCGTCGTCCAGGGCCTTTTCGGCCGCGCGCCCCATCAGCACAATGCTGGACAAGCCCTGGGCGAGGGTGTCATGGATTTCCCGGGCCAGCCGGGTCCGCTCGGCCAGGGTGCCCGCATTGTGCTGGGTCCGGGCGAGTTCGGCGCGGGTGCGGCGGAGCTCTTCGGCCGCCAGCCGCTGGTTTTCCGCCTCCAGGAACAGTGCCCGGTAGGCCAGCCCGGTGACCACAGCGAAGGCTGCGCCGAAAAAGGGCCCGAGCACCATGGGCAGCTGCAGCCCCACGCTGGCCGGATCCGCACTGGCCAGATCGGGAGACGCGGTACCGCCGTTGTGGAACCAGAGCGCCGCAATGACAAACACTGTGCTCAGTGCGATCGAAGGCAGCGCCAGCCGGCGCCGGAGCACGTGCAACTGCAGGAAGAACAGCGGGAAGGCCAGCCAGACGAAGTCGGCACTGGCCCAGACCAGCAGCAGCCAGAGGAGGCAGACGCCGCCCAGCCACCAGGCCGAGTAGGGCCGCGGATCGAACCGGGTCCGGCGGGCGGCGTGCCGTTTCTCCAGCACGGTGCCCGCGAGGTAAAAGGCGGCGAGCAGCACGGCCAGCAACAAGGTGATCCACTCCTGGCCCGTGATGCCGCCGGCCAGGAGCCGGAGCAGCGCCACCAGGAGCAGCACCGCGAAGCCGACGTGCAGGCTCACACGAAGGACGCGCAGAATGACGGCCGCCCCGGTGGGCTCCGTGCCCGGCGCCGGTGCGTCGGCATGCCCAGCGTCGGCGTGCCCAGCGCCGGCATGCCCAGCGCCCTTGGGTCCTGTGCCGTTGTGGACCGTGTTGCCGGCGTCGCCCTCCATGCTTCCAGCGTAGTGCCGGTGCGGCGGGGCTCCTGCGGAAAACGGCCCGCCCCCGGCGGAATCAACCTTTTGGTTGATCGCAGGGCCGTCCGACCGGTGCCGGCGGTCCAACCGGGCGGCCGATGCCCCGGAGCCCGGCGGAAGGAAGGCTGGAAGCAACGCCACAAGCGCCTCAAACGACACCACTAAGGACACCATGTATCTCGCCATCCGCGATATCCGCTTTGCCAAGGGACGGTTCGCCCTGATGGGTGCGGTCGTCGCCCTCATTACCCTCCTGCTCGTCATGCTTTCCGGACTGACGGCCGGCCTCGGAAACCAGTCGACGTCGGCCCTCGCCGCCCTCCCGGCCGACCAGCTGGTCTTCGGCGCCCCGGCCGGGAGCGAACCCAAGGCCTCGTTTACCGAATCCGAGGTCACGCGCGCCCAACAGAGCCTGTGGTCGGCGCGCGACGGCGTCGCCCGCGCCGACGCCGTTGGGATCAGCCAGAGCCGCTTCCAGGCACTCGGCGCCGGAGGCGTGCCGGCACACACGGCAAGCGTTGCGGTCTTCGGCACCGAGCCCGGCGCAGGCCTGGCTCCCGCCCCGCTGGCAGAGGGAACCATCGCCGTCGGAGCTGGACTGGCGGAGGACCTGGAGCTCAACATCGGCAGCCACGCCTCGGTGGGCGGCGCCGACCTCGTGGTGACGGCCGTCGTGCCGGAGCAGTGGTATTCCCACACCGGCGTCGTGTGGACCACGCTGGCCGATTGGCAGAAGCTGGCCCATACCCAAGACGCGGACGCCGCGACGGTGCTGGCCGTGACATTCGACTCCACGTCCGGTACAGGGGTGGATCTCGGTGCCGCCAATACCGCCGCGGGAACCGTCAGCACCACGATCGACGGGTCTTTCCAGGCCCTCGGCTCGTACAAGAGCGAGAACGGCTCGCTGCTGCTCATGCAGGCCTTCCTTTACGGCATCTCAGCCCTCGTGATTGTTGCCTTCCTGACGGTCTGGACGGTCCAGCGCACCCGGGACATCGCCGTTCTGAAGGCACTGGGCGGGTCCGCCCGCTACATCCTCCGGGACGCCATGGCGCAGGCGGCCCTGGTCCTGCTGGCCGGCGCGGTGGCCGGCGGGCTGGCCGGTGTGGCCGGAGGAGTCCTCGCGTCGCAGGCGGCACCGTTCCTCCTCACGCCCTGGACAACGCTGCTGCCCGTCGCCGGAATCGTGCTCCTGGGCCTGGCCGGGGCAGCCCTCGCGGTCCGCAGCGTGGCCCGCGTCGATCCGCTCATCGCCCTCGGCGGCAACTGAGCAGCCCCGGCCCGCCTCATATATTCCTAGAAAGGCATATCTCGTGAACTCAACCCTGAACAACACCGCCCTGAACCTCGTCAACGTCACCCTGGAGTACCCGGACGGAGACGGCACCCTTAAGGCCCTGGATTCCGTGAGCCTCAAGGTGAACGCAGGCGAATTCGTGTCCCTGATCGGCCCCTCGGGGTCCGGCAAGTCGTCCCTGCTGGCCGTCGCCGCCACCCTGGTCCGGCCCACCGCCGGCCTGGTGGTGGTCGACGGCGAGGACGCCGGCGGATTGCCCGACTCCGGCCGCACCGCACTGCGGCGGGACAAGATCGGCATCATCTTCCAGCAGCCCAACCTCCTGCCCTCCCTCACCGCGGTGGAGCAGCTCGTGATCACCCAGCGCCTGCGCGGCGGGACGGCGCGGGCGGCCGGGGAACGCGCCGCGGCTCTGCTGGACCTTGTCGGCCTCGGGCATGCGCTGGCGAAGCGGCCGCACCAGCTCTCCGGCGGCCAGCGCCAGCGCGTCAACATTGCCCGGGCACTCATGGGCAACCCTGCCGTGCTGCTGGTGGACGAGCCGACGGCAGCCCTTGACCACCAGCGCAGCGAAGCGATCATCCGGTTGCTGCGGCAGGTCACCGACGAGTTCAGCGTGGCAACGGTCATGGTCACCCACGACACCGATTTCGTCCCGCTCACCGACGCCGTCGCGAGCATGCGCGACGGACGGCTGTCCGCCAGGGCGGCGACGGCGGCCGCTGCGGCGCCGCGTCGGGGCTAGCGGCTAGGGGACCCGGTATCCGAGGTCCGGGACGCCGAGACCGAACATGTCCTTGAGGGCATGCCGGGCGGCGTGGAAGCCGGGCATCCCGGTGACGCCGGGACCGGGCGGGGTCGACGACGAGCACAAGTACACCCCTGGCAGCGGCGTCCGCCAGGGCACCGGGCTCAGCACCGGCCGCCGCAACATGCCCCAAAGGTCCATGCGGCCTGCGCCGAAGTCCCCACCAACGAAGTTCTCGTCGTACGCCGCCAGCCCTGCGGCCGTGGTCACCTTGAACTGCACCACCACATCCCGGAACCCGGGCGCGAAGCGCTCCAGTTGCGCCATGACCGCATCGCTCATGTCCACAGTGGAACCGGCCGGAACGTGGCAATAGGTCCACAGGATGTGCCGGCCGGCCGGCGCGCGGCCGGCATCAAAACGCGAGGGCTGGGATACCAGCACGTAGGGCCGGTCCGGATGCCGTCCCGAGGCGACCAGGCGTTCCGCTTCGGCGGTTTCCGCCCGGGTGCCGCCCACGTGCACCGTCCCGGCATCGGCGAGGCCGTCCGCCGCCCACGGCACCGGTCCGGAGAGGATGAAATCGACCTTGCAGGAAGCGTTCCCGAAGCGGAAGGACGCCAGGGCGCTCTTATAGCGCGACGGGAGCCGGCCCTCCGCCAGGTGCAGCAGCGCGGGGGGTGCCACATCCAGCAGCGTGGCCCGGGCCGGCGGCAGCTCCGCGAGCGATGTGATCCGCCTGCCGGTCTCGACCACCCCGCCATGGGCCTCGATGTCAGCGGTCAGCGCCCGGGCAATCGCGGCCGATCCGCCGCGCGGAACCGGCCAGCCGCCGGCATGGCCCAGGGCGCCCAGCATCAGCCCGGCGCCGGCGGCGGTGATCGAGGGCAGCGGCGCCACGGCATGAGCGGCGACGCCGCTCAGCAGTGCGGGAGCCAGGTCCTGGCTGAACCTCGCATTCCACAGCGGCGAGCCTTGTTCGAGCGCCCGGAGGCCGAACGCGGCGGCGGCCAGGGGATCTGCCGGAATCCGCAGCAGCTGGTTCAGGGTGAGGTCCGCGACGCCCTCCACCCGCCGCACGAGGGGCTCCATGAGCTGGCGGTAGGCGGCGCCGTCCCTCCCGAGTTCCGCAACGGTGCGGTCCAGGGAACGGTAGGCCAGCGCCGCGCGGCCGCCGTCGAGCGGGGATCCGTACGAGAGCTCGGGCACCTCCAGGGGCACGCGCCTGGACAGCTCGAACCGGCGGAAAAAGGGTGAGGCCAGAACCATGGGGTGCACGGCCGAACAGACGTCGTGGAAGTGGCCCGGTTCCATCAGTTCGGCGGTGCGCAGTCCGCCGCCGGGTGTGGCGGCCGCCTCGAACACGTGGACTTTGAGTCCGGCCCGCGCCATGGTCACCGCCGCGGCCAGCCCGTTGGGGCCGGAACCGACGACGGCGACGTCAGTCATGCGCTGTGGCTTTCCGCCACGGCACTCTTCCGCCACGGCACCAGGGACGCCGCGGGCCGGCGCAGATCAATCCGCAGCCAGTCCGGGGCACCGTCGAAGGGGCCGCCATGCGGATCATCGATGCGGTGGCGGCGGATCACGTCGCTGGACGGATCCCAGATGTCCCAGGCGACACGGGCCATCAGGTACGCGGTGGCGAGCATGTGGGCAACCACGGCCAGGACGTAGTAGGGCATGTCGATGTTGTGCTGGGTCGAGCCGCCGCTGGTTGCCTGCCCGAGGTACATCCAGATGGCGCCCCAGTGCAGCGCTTCGATGGCTTGCCAGATGACGAAGTCACGCCAGCGGGGCCGGGCAAGGGCGATCAGGGGGATCAGCCACAACACGAACTGGGGGGAGTACACCTTGTTGGTCAGGATGAACGCGGCCACGATCAGGAACGCCAGCTGCGCGATCCTCGGCCGGCGGGGTGCCGTCAGTGCCAGGACCGCAATCAGGATGCAGGCCAGGAGAAACAGGTCCAGTGCCAGGGAGTTGATGGCCGCGGCCTCAAGCGGATTCCAGCCCAGCCGGGCGGCCACCAGGTTGTAGGCGAACCAGGGCGAGCTGTAGCCCGCCGGCCGCTCCTGCGTGAACTGGTAGAAGTACTTCCAGCCGTCCGGATTTGCCGCGGCTGCCGGGACGTTGACCGCCAGCCAGGCCGCGGTTGCGGCGCCAGCCGTGATCAGCAGCGCCCGGATGCGCCCGCTCCGGAGCGCCAGCAGCAGGACGGCGCCGAGGATCAACAGCGGGTAGAGCTTGGTGGCCGTGCCCAGGCCGATGAAGATCCCGGCGAGGACGAGCTTGTTCCGCGCAAAGAAGTACATGCCAAGAGCCAGCATGCACACGGCCCACATGTCCCAGTTAATGACGCCCGCCAGGACAATGCCGGGGGCGAGGGCAACCATCGCCGCGTCCCAGGACCGCCGGCGGTTCGTCCGTGCCGTGGCCAGCACGGTGATGATCCAGACGGCGGCGATCAGGGTGGCGTTGACGTCGAAGTAGCCAAGGACGCGGGGATCGTCGGTGCCGGCGCCGGGCACCAGAAGTGCGGTGGCACCCGCGATCAACCCCATCAGCACGGGGTACTCGAAGAGGCTTCCCGGGGTAATGAAGGGGAAGGCGCCATCGCCGAGGCCTCGGTTGCGGAACAGCTCCGGAAAGTCCGAGTAGCACGTGGCGTAGAACTGCCCGGGTGTTTCCCAGCCGTTGGTGCGGCAGAAGTTCTTGAGCAGAATCCCGGCCAGGGCGGCGAGGACAGTGAGGATGACCAGAACACGATCCACCGTAAAGAATCCCGGCGAAACGATCCCGGGCGCCGAGCGGTGGCCCAAGGGACCGCCTACCAGTTCCGTGAAGTTTCGGAGAAAAGGGTCGCTGCGGCTCGGGATGACCAATCGGACCCGTTTGCGCTCCGGCGGCTTTGTCTCCTGCATGACCTTGAGCTTACCGGGGGACATTGACCCGTGCCGCGCCGCGGTCTTCGCTGGCACGTCGTATCGGAGGCCGCCACAACGGCTGGCCACGAAGGGATGCTTAAAAGGGGGAGCCCGTGCGGCGACGCACGGGCTCCCTGGGATCGGTTCCAATGTCAGTCATCAGGTCCTCCTTCGCTGCGGACAGTCCTGCCGGCAACGGGCTCCGCCGCTGCACGGGACTAGTCCATGCGCCGGTGGCGGAAATGTCCGGCCGTCAGCAGATCGGGCGTCAGCGAATCAGGCCGGCCTGATGCATGGCGAGGAACGTGTCGTCCCGCCTTTGGTCCAGGAGTTGGCCGTTGAAGCGTGTCGACTCCCTGCGGCTCAGCTTTCGGAACAGGACCGTATAGAGCTTGTTCATCATGGTTCTTACCTCCCCTCGGGGACTCGATCGGCGCGCCCTGGTGGCGGGCAGGGCTGTGCGGTGGGCAGGAGCGGTGGTTGCGGTAGTCACAGGGACCTTTCGTTGGTGGGGATTGAGCCGCCTTGGTTCAATGGGGCGAACAGGAGGCAGCAGGAATGGGCGGATGAAACGGGCCGCCGTATTTTGGGCGCGACAAATAGAGCGCTGGATGCAGGGAATTCGAATAACCGGTTCCGGGCGTGGCAATTAGCCCGAAAATCCCTGGCCTTAATTAGGCCGGAATTCCGGATAGGAAAAAGTTATTCGATGGAGAATGGCCCCTGGACGCGGTAGCGCCGAAACCCCAACAAGAAGCTGGGTTCCGAACTATGGGGAGGCTGCGCAACCGCGTGGTTCCGCCTGTTCAGGCTGCCGTCATTGGGCTTTCCGTCATGGAAGGCCAACTGCCGCGGGCCCCAGGCTGCATTGCCTGGGACGGGAAAGCGGTCAGGAAACAGTCAGTCCGACATTTGGGCGCGGGTCAGCGAACGAGGCCGGGTTGGCGGTGGTGGAGTACATCCATCCGCTAGTCAAAGTAATCATCATTTTCCCAACCTCCTTTTCTGTTCTGCCGTGGCTCCGGCTGACAGGCCGGGCGACGCGCGCCGTGACCCCGGCAAGTCGCCTTGGGGTCAGAAATAAAAATACACTACGAATGCGGCAGTTGCCTACCGAATTCATAAACTTTTTTTAAGTTTGTTTTAAAAACCGGTTTTAGAGTCCCCAGCGCACGATTGCCGGTGTCTTCTTATCCCATCCCAGTGTGCAGACTTTGGCGGTCCCCAACACGAAATGCCGGCCCTCGCGGGGGTCCAATCCGAGCCACCGGGCGGTCAGGATGCGGGAGAAATGCCCGTGCGCGACGATCAGCACATTGTCCAGACCCGATTCGAGCACCCGGGCCACGATCTTGTCCGCGCGGGCGGCGACGTCGTCGAGCGCTTCACCATTGGGCACGCCGTGCGTCCAGATCAGGTATTCGGGGTTGTCCTTGCGGATGAGGTCCGAGCTGATGCCCTCGTAGTCGCCGTAGTCCCACTCCACCGCCAGCGGCTCCAACTGGGCGTCGGGGTAGCCGGCGAGTTCGGCGGTCCGGCGGGCGCGGCGCAGGGGTGAGGTCAGTACGAGGTCGAAGTCGACGGTCTCGAGCACCCTGCGCGCCTCCACGGCCTGCTGCTCGCCTTCCACCGTGAGGGGCATGTCCGTGAGACCGGTGTATTGCCCGCTCTTGGACCACTCTGTTTCACCGTGCCGCAGGATCCACAGTTGGGGGCGGGGGCCGTTGGATGGTGCAATCACTTAGGACTCCTCAGTGGTGGAGAGTTCGGCGCCGGCGGGCGCCGCCTCGGGCTGTGCCGCCCACCAGTCCCGCAGGCGGGATTCGGCGACGGCGGGATCGAGCGGGCCGTGCTCCATGCGTTCTTCCAGCAGGAATTTGTAGGCGCGGCCCACCACGGGACCGGGCTTGAGACCAAGCAGCGCCATAATCCGGCCGCCGTCCAGGTCCGGGCGGACGGCGTCGAGGGACTCCTGCTCCCGCAGCGCCGCAATCCTGTCCTCGAGGTCGTCGTAGGCGAAGGACAGCCGGTCCGCCTTGCGCTGGTTCCGGGTGGTGACATCGGAGCGGGTGAGCCGGTGCAGGCGCTCCAGGAGGGGACCGGCGTCGGTGATGTAGCGGCGGACCGCGGAATCGCTCCAGCCGGCCTCACCGTAGCCGTAAAAGCGCATGTGCAGCTCCACAAGCCTGGCCACGGCCTTGATGGTGTCGTTGTCGAAGCGCAGCGCCTTCATGCGCTTGGCGGTCAGCTTGGCGCCCACCATGTCGTGGTGGCGGAAGCTCACTGCGCCGCCCGGTTCAAAGCGGCGCGTGGCCGGCTTGCCGACGTCGTGCATGAGGGCGGCGAACCGCAACACGAAGTCCGGGCCGGGAACCGGGCCGTCCGCCTTCGACTCCAGCGCTGCTGCCTGTTCCAGGACCTGCAGCGAGTGCTGGTAGACGTCCTTGTGGCGGTGGTGTTCATCGGATTCCAGGCGCAGGGCCGAGACTTCCGGCAGCACCAGGTCCGCAAGCCCGGTATCGACCAGCAGGTCCACGCCGGCCCGCGGCTGCGCGGCGCAGATGAGCTTGATCAGTTCATCGCGCACGCGTTCGGCCGAGATGATGCTGATCCGTTCCGCCATCCGGACCATGGCCTCGCGGACGTCGGCGTGCAGCGACACCCCCAGTTGGGCCGCGAACCTCGCGGCGCGCATCATGCGCAGGGGGTCGTCGGAGAAGGACGTTTCCGGCGGCCCGGGCGTGTTGAGGATCGAGGCGTGCAGGTCGCGGACGCCGCCGAAAGGATCGACGAGCTCCAGCATGGGCAGCCGCAGGGCCATGGCATTGATCGTGAAGTCCCGCCGCAGCAGGTCATCCGTCAGGGATGTTCCGAAGGCCACTATCGGCTTGCGGGACTCCGGATCGTAGGCGTCGGCCCGGTAGGTGGTGATTTCGATCTGGAAGTCGTCCTTGCGCATCCCGATGGTGCCGAAGGCGCGCCCGATCTCCCAGTAGTTGTCCGCCCATTTCTTGATCAGGGCAACCGTCTGGTCCGGAGTGGCGTCAGTGGTGAAGTCCAGGTCGGGCGAGACCCGGCCAAGAAAAAGGTCACGGACCGGCCCGCCCACGAGGGACAGCTCGTGGCCGGCGTCGACGAAGCGCTGCCCGAGCTCCAGAACCACCGGATCCACCTGGAAAGAAACGGTGTGAGAGTCAGTCTTGTGATGTGCGTGCGCCATAGTTACTTAAGCTTGTCAGAAAACCGCGCCAGCACCACACCGGAACCCGCAAGGATCCGGCGGGTTCGTCACGATTGCGCACGAACCGGCGCGGGCCGACTTTCCCGGCCGTCTACTTTCCGGCCATGTTTAGGTCATCAACAGCGGGCAAGAGTCGTTAGAGTGGACCTCATGGCCCATCCCGTACCGAGCGCTCCCGGCAGGAGGACAAACGCACCGTTGCCGTCGGCAATAGGTGCCAACGTCGCGCCTGTCCAGCACACGGGCCAGGCCTCCCTGCCCACCGTGGAGGAAATCTCCGCCGGCGGCGTCGTGGTGGACATGTCCGACGCCGACCTGCGGGTAGCGATCATCGCGCGCCTTAACCGCGGCGGACGTCTCGAGTGGTGCCTGCCGAAGGGCCACCCGGAAGGCAAGGAAAGCAACGAGGAAGCCGCGGTCCGCGAGATCGCCGAGGAAACCGGGATCGAAGGCAGGATCCTGGCACCGCTGGGGAGCATCGACTACTGGTTCACCGTGAGCGGGCACCGCGTCCACAAGACCGTGCACCACTACCTGTTGCGGGCCACCGGCGGGGAACTCACCATCGAAAACGATCCGGACAAGGAAGCCGTGGACGTCGCGTGGGTTCCGATCCAGGAGCTGGCGCGCAAGCTGTCCTTCCCCAACGAACGCCGCATCGCGGATCTGGCCAAAGAAGTCCTGCCGGAAGTGCACTAGAGGGATCGAAACCTCGCCGGTGCGGCCGGTCACGTCCACGGATAGCGACTAATGCCCCGCGCGGGTGAGACGATGAAGACGATGTCATCAGCCAAACCCGCCCCCGTACCCTCCGGCCCCGCCGATTCCAAAGCTGCCCAATCCGGAGAAGCCCGTTCCAGCGCCGTCATGGCCGCCGGAACCCTCGTTTCGCGTTTCCTGGGCTTCGCCAAGACCTGGATGCTGGCCGCCGCCCTGGGCCTGGGCTCGACGGTCAACGACACTTTCATCAACGCCAACAACCTTCCCAACCTGATCTTCCTGCTGGTGGCCGGCGGGGTGTTCAATGCTGTTCTGGTGCCGCAGATCATCAAAGCCAGCAAGGCGCCGGACAAGGGAGCGGACTACATCAGCCGGCTGCTGACGCTGGCGGTGCTGGTGCTGCTCGTTCTCACGCTGCTGGTCACGCTCCTGGCGCCGTCAGTCATTCAACTGACCACCCAGGGCTACTCGCCGCAGCAGAAGGCCCTCGCGGTGTCGTTCGCGTTCTGGTGCCTTCCGCAGATCTTCTTCTACGGCCTGTACGCCCTGCTGACCCAGGTCCTCAACGCCCACGGGGCCTTTGGACCCGCGATGTGGGCGCCAATCATCAACAACGTCGTGGCGATCGCCGGGCTGGGCATGTTCATCGGCATCATGGGGTCCAACGCCACCAACCCGCACACGATCGACAACTGGGGCCCGTTCCAGACCATCCTCGTCGCCGGGTTCTCCACAATCGGCGTCGTCACCCAGACCGCCGTGCTGCTCATCCCCGTGTTCAGGCTCCGGCTGGGGCTGCGGCCGCGCTTCGGCTGGCGCGGGGTCGGTCTGGGCCATGCCGCGAAGCTGAGCGTCTGGACCCTGGCGACAGCCGCCGTCGGGCAGTTCGCCTTCCTTTACGTCATGCGCATCGCGACGATCCCGGGCGCGGAACGGCTCCGCCTCCAGCAGGCCGGGGATCCCGCGGCAGCCTTCATTCCGGGCAACGCGGTGCTGGAGGTGGCCAGCCAGCTGTACCTTCTGCCGCACTCCATCATTGCCCTGTCCCTGGCCACCGTGCTGTTCAACCGGATGACCCGGGCGTCCCAGGACGGTGACCGGGCCGCCCTGCGAAACGCGCTCTCCCACGGGCTGCGGACCATGGCCGTGGCAACCGTCTTCGGCGCGCTGGCGCTCTTCGCGCTGGCCGGACCGCTGGGCATGTTCTTCTCCGGCAACAATCGCCTGGACGGCGTCATGCTGGCCCAAACCCTCACGATCCTGGCCCTCAGCACCCCGTTCATGAGCGCCAACTTCATGATGTCGCGGGTGTTCTACGCCAATGAGGACGCACGGACGCCGTTCTTCATCCAGCTGGTCCTGGCGCTGGTCAACCTGTCGGCCGCGTTCGCGATCCAGTTCCTGCCGTTCGATCAGATCATCTTCGCCATCGCGATCCTCTACACGGCCGGCAACATCCTTTCCGTGATCGTCAGCGCGACCTTCCTGCGCCGGCTCCTGGGCCACCTCGACGGGCCCCGCATCGCCAGCTCCTACATCCGCATGGGGTATGCGGCCCTGGGTTCCGCCCTGGCCGGAGCTGTGGCGTTGTGGCTGCTGGGCAGCTACAACCCGGACGGCTACGCCTGGAGCGACCGGACCGCCGCCCTGGTGACAATCGTCGTCGTCGGTCCCGTCATGCTGGCCGCCTATTTCCTGCTGCTGAAGCTCTTCCGGGTCACCGAGCTGCAGGACCTCCTGCAGCCGCTGCTTGGGCGGCTCCGGCGCAGCACCGCCGCAGGGCCCGGCACGGGGCCGCAGGCAGACGGCGCGGCGGAGGTCCGGAGGGCACCGGAGCGGGCCACCGTCTCGGTGGATACGGGCCTGATTCCGCGAATTTCCGGCGAGTTCGACGCCGAGTCGTTCCGTGCCGGTCCCGACATTCGGGAAGAGGACTCGTTCCCTTACGGCCGTCCCGCTGGCCCGGAGGGCGGTTACCTGCCGGCAGAAGACCTCCCCAGCACCGCGCAGGGCGGCTTGGGCAAGGGCGATGTTCCCCTGCCGGGCCGCCGCACCTACCAGGGGCCGGCCGGCCACAACCCCCACTTCCCGTTTGGCGGGAAAAAGAAAAAATGATCCCGGCTCCGTTTCGAACTGCCGTGCTCACGCGGCCTGGACAGAGCATCGGCTAGGATCGAAGACTAACAAGGGAAGTTGCGGACCAGCGGTCAACCGGCTTACCGGAGGGCACACGGTCGCTCTCGGAGTGACCACGTCGGCAGGTCCCGGACAGTCTAGGAGGAGCCCGTGTCCCACCCGATCGATGTCGGATCAGTACTCGGTGGCCGCTACAAGGTCACTGCCACCGTACTGACCTCACATGACCAGGATCTGGTGCTGGACGGTGTGGACCAGGTGCTCAACCGCCCCGTGAGCATACTCGTCGCAGGCCCGGGCAACGCCGACCAGGTGGCCCAGAGCGCCCGTGAAGTGGCCACGGGCGAACGTCCCGGCAACGTGCAGATCCTCGATCTTGGCGTCAGCGACGCCACCACGTACCTGATCACCAACCACACCTCGGCCGCGGATCTGCTGGATCTTGTGGTCTCTTCCAACCCGCCGTACGTCGAACCCTTCTTCACGGACACGCTGGGCAGCGAGATCTTTGGGCAGGCCCGCTCCCACGAACCCGAAACCTACGACGGGCTTTACGACGACGAGGAAGTCGACGCCGGGTACATCAACTATGGCCAGGCCCAGGGCACAAACGCACAGCCGCCGGCTTCTCCGGCACCGCCCCCCGCGGGAGTACCGTCGCGGCCCGCTTCCGCTCCTGCTGCCGCGGCAGCAGCCGCGGCGGCCGCCAGGGCACCCACAACCGCACCGCAGGAGACGGCGGCGCATTCAACGGCGCCGCAGCCCGTCCAGAACGGCTCGCCCCGCCAGGCCGAACCGGCAGCGCAGCAGCCGGCAACCGCCGCGGCACCAAAAGTTTCCTTGTGGTCCGACGACGACTACACCGGTGACGATCACCGCGGCGGAGAGCACCACGGCGGCGCAGCCGCGGCTGCCGGAGTGGCTGCTGCCGGCTTCGACTCGGCGGATCGGGCTCCGGGCAACTTCCCCGCCTCCGCCCGTGCCGCCGTCGACCAGGATGAGGACGAGTACGAGTACGAAGACGAGGACGAGCCCAACCGGGAGCCGCGTTCCATGCGCTGGCTGGTGGGCGGGCTCCTGGCTGCCGTGCTGGTGGTCGGCCTGATCTTCGCGGTCACCAACCTTGGCAGCCTCTTCAAGAGCAGCCCGCAGACCAACGCCGCAACCTCCGCCTCCTCCAGCGCACCGGAACCGTCCACCGCGCAGCCGTCGTCGACCGCCACCGAGGCGCCGGCGGCCGGACCGCCCGTCATCGAAGACGTGACGCGACTCGGCAACTTCGATTTCGCCGGAAATTACGACTCCGACCTCGTCAAGACTTTTGACGGCAACGGCGCGAGCTTCTGGTCAGACATGGAATTCGCGACGGACGACTGGGGCGGACTCGCCTCCGAAGTTCCGCTCGTGGTCAAGCTGAAGGACCCTTCCAAGGTCTCTTCCGTCACTCTGAGCCAGTTGGGGGCCTCCGGTGGCAACATCAGCGTCTTCACCAATGACAAGCCGACCCTGGACGGTGCAAAGCAGATTGGCAGCAACAGCTTTACGTCACCGGACCTGACCATGCCGCTGTCTGAACCCGTCACGGCGCAGTACGTGATCGTGTCCATCAAGAAGCTTCCGAAGCTGGCCGCACCCAAGACCCGCTATGGGTACGGCCTGCGCTTGGCCGAAATCAAAGTCCAGTAACGGCCCTGCGCGGCTGCCGCTGCGCCCAAAGGCGGCGGCTGCGCTGTAAGGCTGCGGCTGCGCTCTACGGCTGCCGCTGCGCCCTAAGGCGGCTGTCGTGCAGCGGAGGCCACGCCCGCCGGATGGCCGGTAATCCTGGGCCGTCTCCGGCCCCGGCCCCGGCAAACCGGTACCCTGAGTAGTGGTGTTGCTCCGTGACGCCCATTTCGGCCGGAATATTCAATGCCCGGCAATAGTTGTGCCATGTGGCCGGCCATCGAGGCGGGCGCATCGACAAAGGAAGAGGTTCACCGTTCAGTGAGCAACGCAGAAAACACTGCCTCCGAAGTACGTGATGTCATCATCGTCGGCTCCGGCCCGGCGGGCTACACCGCAGCGGTGTACACGGCGCGCGCGAACCTGAAGCCGCTGCTCCTGGCAGGCTCGGTTACGGCCGGCGGCGAACTGATGAACACTACGGACGTGGAGAACTACCCAGGGTTCCCCGACGGCATCATGGGCCCGGACCTGATGGAGAACTTCGAGAAGCAGGCCGCCCGTTTCGGCACGGAGATCCAGTTTGAGGACGTCACCGATTTGGACCTCGACGGCGACGTCAAGACCGTCACCATCGGCACGGGGGAGACCTTCAAGGCCCGTTCCATCATTCTTTCCACCGGTTCGGCCTACCGCGAGCTCGGCTTGCCGAACGAGAAGAGGCTTTCGGGCCACGGTGTGAGCTGGTGTGCAACCTGCGACGGTTTCTTCTTCAAGGATCAAGACATTGCCGTCATTGGCGGCGGCGACTCCGCCATGGAAGAGGCCCTGTTCCTCACCAAGTTCGCCAAGTCCGTCACGGTGGTCCACCGCCGCGATGCCCTCCGCGCTTCAAAGATCATGGCTGACCGCGCCTTGGCCCACGAGAAGATCAACTTTGTGTGGAACACCGGTGTGGAAGACGTGTTGGGACAGGACAAAGTCACCGCATTGCGGTTGAAGAACCTGGTGGACGGCACGGAATCCGAACTGGCCGTAACCGGAGTATTCGTGGCAATCGGCAACGATCCCCGCACCGATCTGGTCAAGGGCAAACTCGAGCTGACCGTAGAGGGAACCATCGCCGTGGACGGCCGCACCTCGAAGACCAGCGTCCAGGGCGTCTTCGCTGCCGGTGACGTCATTGATCCGACCTACCGCCAGGCCATCACGGCCTCCGGTTCCGGGTGCGTGGCCGCCCTCGACGTCGAGCACTACCTCGCAGATTTCCACGCCTAACCGGCGCGCAGCAACCAACGGAAGAGAGACAAAGGTTATGAGCAACGCAAAAGACGTAACGGACGCCAGCTTCAGCACTGATGTACTGGCCTCCGAGAAGCCCGTCATTGTCGATTTCTGGGCCGAATGGTGCGGCCCCTGCCGCAAGCTCGGTCCGATTCTTGACGAGATTTCGGTCGAGTACGGCGAGAAGGTTGATGTGGTCAAGGTGAACGTTGACGACAACCCGGCCATCGCTGCCGAGTACGGCATCACCTCCATCCCTGCCGTGTACCTGTTCCAGGGCGGCGAGGTCAAGGGCACCGTGATCGGCGCCCGGCCCAAGCAGTTCTTCGAGAAGGAATTTGCGGACGTCCTGTCCTAGGCTGACCGAAAGTGGCCCCCGCTTCTGGCGGGGGCCATTTTTTTGTTGTGCTCCACGGCCCACGATCGGGGAGTAGGACTAGGCGGACAGCCCCTAAATCTGCCATGACCGGTTTTGCAACCTTGGGTGGCTGTCTATCGGATTGGTTCTTTGGTCTGCTGGCTGACAATTCCCCTGGGCGCCGCCGGCTTGTGAAATGGGCTACCCCTCGGCCGGCGAACTGCTATTCGTGCTGACAGTCACGGAAGGTGTTTGGCCGTTGCTTAGGGGACGCCACCCTCTTGTTTCACGTGAAACATGATGACCGCTGCACCCCCACTTATCAGTTCGGTGCGCGATGTGAACCTGTGCGTAGACACGGCGGGTTCCCATTAGAACATCACAGTCGATTTGCGTTGCCTGCGTGTATGCCGAGGGTTGGTTGCCCAAATTCCACCGAAGCACCATGCGCCATGTCGCGTAATGGACGTGTTTCACGTGAAACATCCAACTTCCAGAGTCATGAAGTTTGGGACGGCTTTCGGATGAGTCCGGACCCGAAAAGCACTCCAACACTCGTGGCCCGCCGCGGGGGAGTCTACGGTAGAGGTCTCACTTATACCAGGTTCGTGGTTTTCTGACGGGAAGGCTTCCACCGATACTGCCGTTAAGGCGGCGCCGCACTCCGCTGCCGCCCCGAGTCCGGGCAGGGTCAGGGCCCTCCTGCCAGCGCAACACGCCATGACTGCTCCTGCACGTCCGCCACGGGTCCGGGGAGAGTTGGGGGCCACCCGGGTCGGCGGCGAAATAGTAGACTAGCCGGCGTGTGACCAGGACTGCGATCGACTGTCTCTAACACACACATTCGCCCCGTTTTCCAAGATCGGCGATCAATGCCGGCCAGTCACTACCAGCCGTAGCCACCGGCCGCCCGGTTCGGACCCTGTTTCACGTGAAAGAGGTGTGTACGTCGCAGCTGCCGAATTGTCCGGCCCACCTCCACGCTCCCCATGTTTCACGTGAAACGGGTGTGCACGTCGCGAGAGTGCCGACTACTTCCGCCCACCTCCGCCGTGCCAATGTTTCACGTGAAACACCCCTAGTCGCAATCCATAAATCGCAACTTGGAGCGAAGTGATAGTGGACTCTTCGATAGCCAATTGCGGCTACCGACTCAGCCCGCCCATTTCCGCAGGAAAAGGGGTCGGTGGGACGCAAAGATGCGCTTGATGGTCTGTGCCTCCCAGCTGGAAAGGCCCGGCCCAACCTTGGCTGAACGGCCCCAGGGACGTTGGCCTGCGCCCGTGAACGCCATCGTTCCCCGCCCTAACGCCCGCTCCAGCACCGCCGGCTCCGACCCAAATTCCGCATAACAGACCGGATTTCGCACGGTTCACCGGATCCGATCCCGTCCCAACATCTCCAGACCTCCTGGTTTCACGTGAAACATGTCAGCGGACCATAAACAGTCTGCGGCGAAGCAGACCCAAGATTCCCGTCCGTAGCCAGCGATGAAAACTGCCGCCAGCCCCTTCAGGCCTCTGTGAACCGCCGTGTGTGGGGACAGGCAAACGTGGGTGCCTTTGAAGCGGCGTGCAGTGCGCCCCGGAACCGGCGAGGGGACTTGCCTGTGCTCAGCCGCCGGAGCTTGGGGCAGAGTGCTCATGGGCGTTCTCGGCCGCCCGCTTGCGACCATGGGCCCATGTTGTCTGATTTGAAAGCGAACCGATGATCAATTTCGGATCGCTGCGGCAGTCAGTCATCGAATGAACACGCCCCGCCGCCGTTACGGCCGCCGCAGTTCCCGCACCCTGCGCGGCGTGGGACGCACGGAACCGGTCCTGCATTCCATAGGGCACCCGACCAAACACAGGGCCCGGCTCTGAGGCGATTCTGACGGTCAGGTCCGACACTTTGTCCAATCCATGGCTCGTCCCGACAATTGGACCCTCGCAGCCTCCGGTCCGCGTCCTACGCCCCTGTAAGAGTCGCTGCTCCGCTTCACCAGGGTTCCGGTCCAGGGTCACTCCGGCGGCGGTCAAGGTCAATCGTGCAGTGCCTGTTCAGAGTTCGCGGGCTGATCGGTTCATCAATCACCATCACCGTTCAGCCCGCGGCATGATCTTGTCCCCGCTGGTCAATGCCCACTGTCTCCGCCCAGGCCTGGTTCGGTCTCAGGCTCCACTCAAGCTGCATTGGGCTTGCCCAAACTCCTGTGCCGTTAGCGGCTGGCCGCCCCATTTTGCTCTAGAGGGGACCGGATTGGGCCGGCTCTTGTGTCCCGGGTAGGGTCCATTCGGCAGTCGCGGGACAAGAAGATCGCACGCCTGCTCTCATGAAGTCTTGTTCTCATGAAGGTTGGTGTCTGTGCCCTGACAGTCGCGGCGCAGCAGGTTCGATTCCATGGCGACAAGACCAAGGACACCCAGGTCCAGCCGCGAACCGGCCCCCGCCCCGGCAGGCGCCGCAACCGCCGCTGCCCGCTATGGATGTCCTTCGAGCCCTCGGCGTCTGTCCGCAATTCCCCACTCTCATAGTGACCGGCGCAGGCTTTCCGACCGTCAATCCACGAGCCATCACGACCGCCGAGCTGGGTACCAAGCGGAGGTCGGCGGTGGCCGACACCCAAGCATTTCCCGCCTGTCCAGCGGCTATAGGATCCGGAGCTCACTCGATATCCACCAGTTTCTCCACAGAAGTTATTCACACCGTTATCCACAGGTGCTGAGAGATTATTCACATGCCCTTCCTGGTGAGCGGCCGAGCGCCGTCGCCCCTCCGGTACTGGTCCTCTGACCCGCCACCCGCCGTGCCGGGGATATGTCCTGGACCCCAATGAGGAACTCTGGCCCGCAATCAGGTCATCGAGCGTATATCCCTGAAAAATTAACCGTAGAACGGCGATTTAGTACATCTTCGCGAATGCTTCGACCATCGCCGCTGCACACCATAATCATGTTTCACGTGAAACGGACAGTATGCCCTCAAAGGAGGTTCGGGGCAGTTGTCACGGCAGCAGCTCGTACAAGAATCTGGCGTCCCTAGCGGGCTGCCGTCAGTCACTAATCCACAAAGTTATCCACAGCAATATCCACCGCCCTATCCACCGCGCCATCGACCGGCCGCTGGCTAATACTCGGGCCGGGAGCGGCCCCGCGAACCTCACCTGGATGCAGCTTTGACCTGCGGTGAAGTACCCTCCGGACGTGTCATCCCAGGGCGGCCGGGAGCTGCAAATCCAGGTGGGTCGAACCAAAACCCGTCGAGGGCCGGGACCGCCGACGTGTCATTGCATCGCCCGTCGCGCCGGCCGAAGCCAGCATGTTCCACAGCGCAAGGCGGACTTCAAGAAGACCAGGGGAGCGGAGCCACTGTCCCAAGGAACCCTCCCGCCCCACGTCCAGGGGATCGTTTTGCCGGGCCAAGATGCGACGACGGCACCCGCTGAATCGATGGGCTTTGCCGGGCAGCTCACATGCTCTGAGCTCGGAGACCTTGGCGGGCCCCACGCCCTCGCTGGGTCTGTCCGGTTGATCATCTTTCCACACCGGTCCTCGCGGAACCGCCGTGTCCGTTGGCCGATGCAGACACGAAGAGGCTCGTCGACAGTGTGTTTGCCATGCGTTGTTTGCATTGAGACAGCCCTGGACTTGTCCTGACTGAAGCATTGCCTGTCGACCCGGGGATTCGGATGAGGGAGGCGCCGGACTGCAAAAGCGGTCGGGTCGGTCGAGCCCGCACAGTTGACACGCGCAAGCACGAGTCCCGAACCCAATCAGATTGGTCCGGATGCAGACCTTCCTTCTTTGCGGTTTGAATCCCTCCGGTTGCCGCACCAACTTACGGGTCCGGTGCGATCAGCGGATTGGATCCTGCAGGCAACTGCGCCCTGGTGCCCGGGGCGACGAACCTGGCCGCCCGAAACACACTGGTCCGGGGAACGGACCCGGCGCGGGTAGCTGTGTAGTTGGACATGCAGCAGCACGGCTGCTTCCCTATGATGGCGGCTGGATGCCCACACAAGAGCCATCCAGACAGTTGCAGCCAGGACGAATCCACAGGAAGGCGTGGTCGGCGTCTAGGATCAATCGGCACGACCCCGGCCCTACTTCACATGGCCTCTGCTTCCCTTCTCGCGGGTGCGTCGCGCGGCCTGAGCTCCTGCCGGAAGGCTCCTTCCAACCACTCTGCAGCAGGATCAGCCGGTGTGCAGCAGTACAGGATCTGCACTGCACTCACATCAAGCGGGTACTGGCAAGCCGGCAGGTGCGTCAGCAGCGGCACAGTGTGGAGGCCCGCGAGGCGTCCGGTGTGCTGTTCCGGATGAGGGGAGCCGTGTCCGGAGTGCCGGGAAAGACCCCCCAGGGCCATCTCGGCTATTGGATAAGGCGTCGGGCTCACCGGAAGAAGCTGAAAATTTCGGCAGGAACAGCACGCCCGCCGGGGCCCCAAGGAGATCAGGCATGCCTGGCACGCCGGCATGCCCCATGGCGCATGGTTACAGCTGGATGCGGCGACGGGACTGCAGCAGAACGTTGGCGGTCATGGCACGCGGCTACCTGGGTGGGGAGGATGCGTGTCAGGGCCCCGGTTCCCTTTGCCCGGGTCCCGGCAAACTGACAGGCACAATCATGTACCGAATGCGGAATCGGGGACGTGGGTGCAAGCCGGCGAAAGGGGTGAGCGGCAAGTTAGCGGGGGAGTCGAAGGACGCAGACATCCGCAAAGCGAGGCAGTTCCGGTCAGCTTTCGCGATCAGACTCCCACAAGAGGTCTTCAACAATGCGATCGAGACTACATGCTTCCTGTGGCGCCGACGCCAGATCACCGTCCGCATCACGGCCCGCGTCCGTTCCCGCGCCAAGGTCGGCGTCCAGGTCTGCGCCGTCGACTTTGTCCCGATCTTCGTCCACGCCCACATCGAGACCTCTATTGAGGTTCGCTTTTCGAGGCGCGTGTCCGGCGCCAATTTCTACCGTAACCACCGGAACGTTCCTACAAAGCCATGGCCCGAACCCGACGAAGCAGCAAGCAGACCAACCTGCCGGCCCGCGCGCGAACCCACGGTTCAACCCACTTCAATTTTCGTTCACGGAAGCTACCCCCACGACCCGTGATCGTAAGCAGCGAGAGAGTGCCGCCGGCCTCCGCCAGGACCGGACAGTGCCGTATTAGAGCATCCCGAGGCGTGCAAGGCTTCGGATGCCCTGCAGCCTGCTTAGCCTTCGTTCAGCCAACCACGCGGGCATACAACGCAGTAGCGGCGCCATATGACGCTTTCAGAGGCGCCCAGGAGCAGGTGATCCCGCAGAGACTGGGAACGGTACAACAGTCGCTCCGAGGTTCGTCTGTGGCTGCGGCGAGCTTGCTCCGCCGCCAAGCAGCAGCCGCGCCGTAGTGAGCCGCTTCTCCTGCTTCGCACCGGCATGGACCAATGTGGTCGCATGGCGCACCCGCGGCCGGCCCGGCCGACAGGCAAAGGTGGGCCATAGCTGTGGGTCGATTCCTTGCAAGGGGAAGCCGGACCATCATGACGCAGACGGTGGACCCTTGGTCAAACGACTGGTCGGCACCCCAGTCCACCGGCATTGCGCTGACCACCTACGGCGCAATGGCCGAGCCGGATCGCCAATCCGCAGGCGGACTCGCATGGGCAGGGATGTGGTCCGGCTGCCGGATTGACGACTGCGCAGCGGTCTCCAACCGCTGGCCGGATTCATCTGCCCTTTTGTCTCCTCACATAGGTGCCCAGCCTGCCTGGCGTTCGATGGGGCAAGGCGCAGATTCGCGGCCCCGTTTCACGTGAAACATTGACGGACCACTCCAGCCCAGATGGTCAGTGAGCTCTGGAAGGCGGCGAAGATGGCTGTTGCTGACTAGCGCGATCGCAGCGGCACCGGCAGAGAGGGGGCCCTTCCGCAACAACGAGAACTGTGCAGCTGCCATTTATGCTCGGTGTGGCCGTTCCATGCGATCAGAAGCTCCACCCACGGAACGCAACAGAGTGGACGGTACGGCCACCGGAAACGCATCGGACTCCACGCTCAGGAAGCTCCGCCCCAGTCAGGGACACCCGCCTGCCCAGCACCAGCCCGTCGTTCCGCACGTGTCCCTCGGACTCGCCCAAGCAGGGCCGGCGATGCTGACGATTTCCACAGAAAGACCACGGCACTGCGTCGGCCCCCCACCCACGGCCGCAACCCGCGAGAGCCCGGGCCATGACGGAAGCGAGAGAGCCGCCGGAACTAGTCGGCGCCACCGGTGCCGCCCCGTTACCTTTTTCGTAGCCCGTTCCTGTTGCAGGATGAGGGTGTGCTGGCCTGCCGACCCCGGCATGATTGCCGCCCCCAGTCGTCAATGATCCGGGGGGTGTTGTCACCGGGGTCCGGTAGGTGCCGGAGAGACCTCTAATAGAGGCAGGACAGTTTGGGATCGTCGTGCGTAACGTGGATGCGGGCTCTGACACCGCGGACAGTCCAGCACAGGTATCAGCTGCTGTGACGGGGAGGTACAGGTGATCGGAAACCACGAAAGCATTGATGTCTTCATCGGCCTGGACGTCGGCAAGGGCGAGCACCACGCCGTTGCAGTGGACCGGACGGGGATGAAGCTCTTCGACAAGGCTTTGCCCAACGACGAGGCCCGGCTGCGCGAAATACTGACTTCTCTGGGCAAACACGGCCGCATTCTGCTGGTCGTTGACCAGCCCGCGACGATCGGTGCACTCCCCGTCGCGGTTGCCCAGGCCGCCCGTGTCACCGTCGGATACCTGCCCGGGCTGGCGATGCGCCGGATCGCGGACCTGCACCCGGGCGAAGCGAAAACCGACGCCCGGGACGCGTTCATCATCGCCGAAGCGGCCCGGACCATGCCCCACACACTGCGCTCCATCCAGATCGCCGATGAACAGCTCGCCGAACTGACCATGCTCTGCGGCTTCGACGACGACTTGGCAAAACAGGCCACGCAACATCGAACAGGATCCGAGGCCTGCTGACCCAGATCCACCCCTGCCCTGGAGCGTGTCCTTGGCCCGCGCCTGGACCACCCGGCAGTGTTGGACCTGCTGCGGGCCTGGCCAACCCCAGAAGCCTTGCGCCATGCAGGTCGGCGCAGGATCGGAAACCGGCTAAAAAAGCGTGCACCCCGGATGGGCGAACGCCTTGCCGGCGAAATCATCGACGCACTCGGCCAGCAAACAGTCACTGTCGTGGGGACGAACGCGGCCACGATCGTGCTGCCCCAACTGGCCCGGATGCTCGCCGACATCCGCGAGTCCCGGGACACCGTCTTCACCCGGGTCGAGGCCATCGCCCTCGCCCGCCGTCGTTGCGACACCCTCTACGCCATGTTGCGCGACGGCACTCTCTACGAACCACGGCTAAACCCCAGCGGCTTGACGAAAACCATAGAGGCACCCCCCGCAACTCTCCGGCAGTGGGCGAACACGGCAGCGCCGAACTCGGCACCACCGAATTCGCCGGCACCGGCAGCATCGGTAGAGACAGAGAAGGGAGGGTCTGTTTCACGTGAAACAGACCCTCCCGGAGGACTCAGCGAGTCGCGACCTAGCTGGGAGCTCCCGGCGTGAGGACGTCCATGATGCGGTTCAGGTCCTCGACGCTGGCGAACTCAATGCTGACACGCCCCTTGCGGGCACCAAGCGAAATCTTGACATTAGTATCAAGGCGGTCAGACAGCGACGACGCCAGGTAATCCAGTCGTTCGTGGCGGGCTCCGGCCCGCGGGATGTTGTTCTTGGCCGGCGAGGCGGGGCTCTGATACAGGGTCACAGCTTCTTCGGTCGCCCGGACCGACATGCCTTCTGAAACAATCTTCTGCGCCAGGCGTTCCATGGCCGCGGCGTCAGGAAGTGCCAGGAGTGCGCGGGCGTGCCCTGCGGAGATGACATTTGCCGCAACCCGGCGCTGCACCAGCGGGGGCAGCTTCAGCAGGCGCAGGGTGTTGGAAACCTGGGGCCGCGAACGTCCGATCCGGTCCGCCAGCTGCTCGTGTGTGGTGCCGAAGTCCTCGAGTAGCTGCTGGTAGGCCGCCGCCTCTTCGAGCGGATTCAGCTGGCTGCGATGCAGGTTCTCCAGCAGCGCGTCGCGAAGGAGGTCGTCATCGGTGGTGTCACGGACAATCGCGGGGATAGTTTCCAGGCCTGCGGCCTGTACTGCACGCCACCGTCGCTCACCCATGACGAGCTCATAGGGTTCGCCACCCTCTTCGGTTGAGGTACGGACCACAATTGGCTGGAGGACGCCAATTTCCCGCACAGAGTGCACCAGCTCCGCCATGTCATCCTCATCGAAGACCGAGCGGGGCTGCTTGCGGTTGGGATGGATGTCCGTGACCGGGATTTCGGCAAATCTGACGCCGGGCACCTCTACGAGGTCAACAGTTCCCTCGTCACCGTGCTCGGGCGTGGAGTCAAACGTCAGCTGTTCGCCGGCGTCGGATGCGGCCGCCTTGGCAGCAGCGGTCGCCGGCTTGGAGGCAGCCGACTTTCGGGCGGGGGTTTTCTTGGTCACGGCGGCGCCAGCTGCGTCGGCTTTGTCGGCAGCAACGTCGGCTCCGGCAACAGCGCTGGTTGCTTCAGTGGTGTCAACCGTGAGATCAGCGGAATCGTCGGCCTGGACAGGTGTGGACTCCGGCTCCTTGGCCAGCGCGGCCTTGGTGTCCGCGAGCGTCTCGGCGTCGGAGGTCTTTTTTCGGGCTTCAGGGAAGAAGAGGTCCACGGGCCGGGATGGGGCAGCACCGCTTCCGGAGGCGTTAGCCGCGGCGGAACTTGGAATGAGTGCGCCAAGTCCACGGCCGAGGCCGCGTCGCTTATCGCTCATGGATAAATCCCTCCAGTGGAAGAGCCGGGATTCACCTGGCTCTGGTTAGTGCAATTCTTGAAAGATTCTAACGTTCCGCGATTTCCGCGGCGGCTTCCAGGTAGGACAGGGCACCGCTGGAAGAAGGATCATACGTCATGACAGTTTGCTGGTAGCTCGGCGCCTCGGAAATACGGACCGACCTCGGCACCACAGCGCCGAGCACCTGCTTCGGGAAGTGTTCCCGGACCTCGGCTGCCACCTGGGCGGCGAGGTTGGTGCGGCCGTCATACATGGTCAGCAGAATAGTGGAAACAACCAGATCAGCGTTCAGGTGCTTCTGGATCATCTCGATGTTCTTCAGGAGCTGGCTGAGGCCTTCGAGGGCGTAGTACTCGCACTGGATCGGGATGAGGACTTCGCCGGCCGCACAGAACGCATTGACCGTCAGGAGCCCGAGGCTCGGCGGGCAGTCGATGAAGATGTAGTCCAGCCGCTCCTCGCCATTCTTGGCGCGCTCCTTGGAGTACACATCGATTGCGCGGCGCAGCCGCTGCTCGCGGGCCACCAGGCTGACGAGTTCAATTTCGGCACCGGCAAGGTGGATGGTGGCGGGCGCACAGATCAGGTTGTCGATGTCGGGGCACGGGGCCACGACGTCCTTCAGCGGGACATCATTGATCAGCACATCGTAGATGCTGTCGACATCGGCGTGGTGCTCGATTCCCAGGGCGGTGGAGGCGTTGCCCTGCGGATCGATGTCGATGACGAGCACGTTCAGGCCAGCGGCCGCCAGCGCAGCGGCGATGTTCACGGTCGTCGTGGTCTTGCCGACGCCGCCCTTCTGGTTGGAAACGGTGAAGATCCGGGTTTTCTCCGGTTTGGGGAGCTGCCGGCCGAGCAACCGCTCGCGGCGCTTGTTTTCGTGTGCGAGTTCGCGGGCGATGGGACTGGAATCGTCGATGGAATCCAGCACGTTCCCCGTGTGCGGAAGGGATGTTTCACGTGAAACACCGGCCATCCCGGTCGTCTTCGCAACCGAAGCCGTGTGATTTCCGGAGTAGTCAAAAGCTACTGCAGGAGCCGTAAACGCCCGTGCGGACCCCAGGGACACAAACGGCGGGATCCGTTGTGTGGAGGCTTCGCTACTGCTCACTATGACACGCTCACTCTCATTCGGCTCTTACTGCCGGTTACTAGCCTAACCTCTTCCCCTCAGACTCCCCGGGCACCGGGGCCGGTGCTAGGTAATCTTTTGAGGCTTGTTCACTACGATTCGCACAACGGTGGTGGGTTCCTCAAGCAGGTCTTCACCCACCACCACCACGGACGTCTGAATGCCGCCCAGTTTGCGGATAACCTTGGCGGCCTTTTCGATTTCCTCGCCGGCGCTGCGTCCCTTGATGGCGACGACTTCTCCCTTGCCGGCCAGGAGCGGAATGGTCAGCCCGGCGAGATTGGACAGCGCGGATACGGCGCGGGCAGTCACGACGTCGGCGTTCACGAGTCCCACTGCGAGTTCCGCGCGGGTGCGCATGATCGTGACGTTCTGGAGGCCAAGATCATCCACCACCTCCTGGAGCCAGATGACGCGGCGCTCCAGTGGTTCGATCAGCGTCAGTTCCAGATCCGGCCGCGCAATGGCCAGGCACAGGCCAGGCAGGCCGGCGCCGCTGCCGACGTCGGCGACATGGCTTCCGTGGGCAATCTGGCTCTCAATGACGGCGCAGTTAAGCACGTGCCGGCTCCAAAGCCGCGGCACCTCACGGGGCCCGATCAGGCCCCGCTCGGTCCCGGATGTCGCCAGGTGCTCGACGTAGCGTTTCGCCAGTTCCAGGCGGTCGCCGAAGATGGACTCTGCTGCCTTGAGTTCCGGCGCGGTAATTTCAACCATCAAGCTAGTCAACGGTTCAGTCTGCGGAGACAACGATGTGCCGGTCGGCGCCTTCGCCTTCGGACTCGCTCACGAGTCCCAAATCAGCGACGGCGTCATGCACGATCTTGCGTTCGTAGGCGCTCATCGGAGCCAGGGCAACTGCCTCACCGGAATCCTTCACAGCGGCGACGGCGTCTTCAGCGATCTTCTGCAGGTCGCCGGCGCGCTCGGCACGGTAGCCGTTGATATCCAGCACCAGGCGGGAGCGGTTCTCCGTCGCGGAGAGGACCGCGAGCCGCGTGAGCTCCTGGAGGGCCTCAAGGACTTCGCCGTCACGGCCCACCAGGCTGTCCAGCCCGGCGGCTTCCTCTTCGGCGACGATCGAGATGTACGTGCGGCCGTTGCGGACCTCGATGTCGATGTCGCCATCAATGTCCGCGATATCCAGCAGTTCCTCGAGGTAGTCCGCAGCGACGTCGCCTTCTTCTTCGAGGCGGCTGGCGGAAACACTCTTGCCGGTGCCGGTCTCCGCACCCTGTGACGAGTCGTCGGCCGCGCTCTGGGCGTCGTCCCGGTCGTCGTCAAACTCGGCGGAAATAGCGTGTTCGGTGCTCTCGGCGGACATTACTTCCTCTTCCTGTTCTTGCGTTGCGGCTGGACGCGCTGGGTCTTGGCTTCGACGGCGGCGGAGGCTTCGGCCTCGGCGTCGGCGTCGACCTTCTTGCCGCCCAAAAGGGGCAGGGCGGGCAGGCCCTTGGCTGCCCGGCGCTCGGCGAGAGCCTTGGCCGCCGGCGATCCCGGCGTAGGCATCCGGCGGATCACGAAGAACTGCTGTCCCATGGTCCACAGGTTGGTGGTGGTCCAGTAGATCAGGACGCCGATGGGGAAGTTAATACCGCCCACACCGAAGACGACCGGCAGGATGTAGAGCATCATTTTCTGCTGGCGCATGAACGGGCTGGCCAGGGCCTCTTCGGACATGTTCTTGGCCATGATCTGCTTCTGCGTGATGAACTGCGAGGCCGTCATGGCCAGGATCATCACGATGGAGAGGATCCACACCGACATCTGGTTCCCGCCGCCGCCGTGGAGAAGGGAGGCGGAGAGCGGGGCACCGAAGATGGTGGATTCGTCGAACTGCTTGACCTGTTCCGGGCTCATGGCGCCGATGCCCTGGCCGCCCGCCTTAGCCGAACTGATGCCGGAGAGCACCTGGAAGAGCGCAAAGAAGAAGGGCATCTGGATCAGCATGGGCAGGCAGGCGGAGAACGGGTTGGTGCCGTGCTTCTTGTACAGCGCCATCTGTTCCTGCGCCATGGCCTGGCGGGAGAGCTGGTCCGTCTTGCCCTTGTACTTGTCCTGCATTTTCTTCAGGTCCGGCTGCAGGAGCTGCATCCCGCGCTGGGCCTTGATCTGCTTGACGAAGACGGGAATCAGGGCGGCGCGGATGACCAGCACCAGCCCGATGATGGCCAGGGTCCAGGTCCAGCCGCTGGCCGCCGGCATGCCAATGGCGCTGAGTCCGTCATGGAAGCCGACCATGATGGCTGAGACCAGCCATTTGAACGGGGCCAAGATTGTTCCAAAGATGTCCATACGATTCCCTATTCGTCAGGCCGCAGTGCGGCCTTCTCCATCAGGCTGAGCAGCCAGGTATATGTCCGGATTGTTCAGCACAACAATTGTGGGGGTGCGGCCCGCGGGCCATTCCCGATGCCCGGCGGGGACATGGTCCACACCACCGGCATTCCATGGATGGCAGCGCAACAGGCGCCTCGCAGCGAGCCAGCTTCCTTTCACCGCGCCGTGGACGGTGATCGCTTCAAGGGCATAGGCCGAACAGCTGGGGAAAAAACGGCAAACCTGGCCGTACAGCGGTGAGATCACCTTGCGGTACGCCAGGAGCAACAGGATGAGGACATCGCGGGGCAGGTTCCAGACTGCCCGGCCCAACCATGCTGCTGCGGATCTTGCAGGAGGGACGACGGCGGCAGTTGAGTTACGCACGCGGGGTCCCTTCCTGTGTCGTCTCGTTAGAACCTGGTGAAGCAGCCTGCGAAAGGCGGTTGCCCAGCCTTTTCATGGTCGTCTCCAAAGCGGCGTCATAGTCGGCAAGCAGCTGGTCCCAGCTGGCTCCCGCTGCGGCGGGCAGGGCCCGGACCACAATGGCGAACCCGCTGCCGTATTTCTGCAACGACAATGCACCGGCTTCTCTCAGTCTCCTCTTAACGAGGTTCCTGACAACAGCGTTCCCGACACTCTTGGAAACGATGAATCCGATCCGGCTTGGTTCATCGGCAGCGAGAGCTGCCGCATATAACACTACGTTCCGGCGTCCATTGCGGACACCGGAACGTACAGTTGTTGAAAAATCGGTTGATGTCCGCAGACGGTTCCTGGTGGCTAGCACCGTTCAACTCGCACAGGGATATGGACCGACGAGTCAGTTATTTAGGCCGACAGTTCGGTGCGGCCCTTGCCACGACGGGCTGCCAGGATGGCACGGCCGGCACGGGTACGCATACGAAGGCGGAAGCCGTGCTTCTTGGCTCGACGGCGGTTATTCGGCTGAAAAGTCCGCTTGCTCACGTTAGTTACTCCAGTGGATCAAAGGTGCGCCCACCCGATCAAGGGGAAGAACTGGCCGACGCTAAGTTTTGGTATGTGCCGCTTCCCTCGTATCTCACACGACGCGGGGCGTCAGGAAAGATGCAGATGAGGCGAAAAGCGTACACATGGGACTTCACAACGTTAGGGCTTGCCAACCTCCCGAGTCAAACCGGGGACCGCTCCGCAAGCTATCCCCACCTGTGGCTAACTGCTCCCGCAGCCTGTGGATGAAGTGCGTCACGCGCCCCATTTCAGAACCACAACGGTGTAATTATCCACAGGACTGAACCCAGCTATCTTCTGGCGTTTTCATCCCCTACAGTGTCTCAGTAACCCCTTATCCACGGACTGTGCATAACCCTGTGGATTGAGCCGGCCGGTGGACAGCTCCGGACCGCGTGGATGCACGTAATGCAGGCCAGCAAGTTTGAGGAACTGATTGATGACAGTAGACGAAGCCAACCAAGCCAACACTGTCGGAAGTTCCTGGCGGCGGGTAGTGAGCCTCCTGGAGAACGACCACCGTGTCTCTCCCCGGCAGCGCGGCTTCGTCATCCTCGCCCAGGCGCAGGGGCTCATCGGTTCCACCCTGCTGGTGGCAGTTCCGAATGAGCTCACCCGCGAAGTGCTGCAGACCCAGGTCAAGGAAGCCCTCGACGACGCGCTCCGCAGCGTGTTTTCCGACGAAATCCGCTGCGCGATCGACGTCGACACGGATCTGGTGCCGCTGCACACAGAACCCGAACCCGCCGTCGAACTTTCCCTGGCCGCCGACCCGACCGTGGAGTTGAAGCCGCAGCCGATGCTGCCGAGCACCTCGCACGAATTCGGCCGGCTGAACCCGAAGTACGTCTTCGACACCTTCGTTATCGGTTCCTCCAACCGGTTCGCCCACGCAGCCGCCGTGGCAGTAGCCGAGGCGCCGGCGAAGGCCTACAACCCGCTGTTCATCTACGGGGACTCCGGACTCGGCAAGACCCACCTGCTTCACGCGATCGGCCACTATGCGCGCCGGCTCTACAGCGGGATCCGGGTCCGCTACGTCAATTCCGAGGAATTCACCAACGACTTCATCAACTCCATCCGCGACGATGAAGGCACCAGCTTCAAGACCACGTACCGCAACGTGGATGTGCTGCTGATCGACGACATCCAGTTCCTGGCCGGCAAGGACCGGACGCTGGAGGAGTTCTTCCACACGTTCAACGCCCTGCACAACAACAACAAGCAGGTGGTCATCACCTCGGACCAGCCGCCGAAACTGCTCGCCGGCTTCGAGGACCGGATGAAGTCGCGCTTCGAATGGGGCCTGCTGACCGACATCCAGCCGCCCGAACTGGAGACCCGCATCGCGATCCTCCGGAAGAAGGCCCTCAGCGAGGGCCTTTCCGCGCCGGACGATGCGCTCGAATACATCGCCTCCAAGATTTCCAGCAACATCCGCGAACTTGAGGGAGCCCTCATCCGCGTCACGGCGTTCGCCAGCCTGAACCGGCAGCCGGTGGATGTGGCCCTGGCCGAGATGGTGCTCAAGGACCTGATCACCGACGACGGTGCCCAGGAAATCACCTCGGCGCAGATCCTCACCCAGACAGCCGACTACTTCAAGCTCAGCATGGAAGAACTCTGCAGCAAGTCGCGCACCCGCACGCTGGTGACCGCCCGGCAGATCGCGATGTACCTGTGCCGGGAGCTGACGGACATGTCCCTGCCCAAGATCGGACAGGAGCTGGGCGGCCGCGACCACACCACCGTGATCCACGCCGACCGCAAGATCCGCGAACTCATGGCCGAGCGCCGGGTCATCTACAACCAGGTGACCGAGCTGACCAACCGGATCAAGCAGCAGCAGCGCAATTCCTGAGCCATCGGCCGGCGCACTCATACCTTATTAACAGGGCCCTGTGGACAACCCTGTGGATAGTTAAGGGGACAACCGCGGTTAATGGGCTTAAAACCCTTAAGGCGCCTGTGGATTGGCCGGTCGGCCCAAAATCTTGTCCCCATCCACACCCTGTTTAAAACCTGCTCCGCCCACAGTCCATGAACAGGGCTTAACCGCGGATTCGCACGGCAGGATCGAGTTATCCACAGTTTCCACAGCAGTTATTAACACTACTAATCCCAAGAAAATGAAATTCCCTCAAACAACAATCTCCATCCCACCTCCAAGCAGCGCCCAGGCCCGTTCCGGACAGGCGCAGGAGACCGGCCCCGCGAACAACACCGATGTAACCCGGGGATGGGAGAAACGCTCACCTTGGGGCTAAGCTGTCTGCAGTGCGTCCGTCCCGGACATCTTTTGTGGTTCCTACCGGGCCATGGGGCCCGGGCGGGCGGACGATTCCTTTGTTGACGGAATTCGGCGTCCCTGCCGAGGTCCGCCGCAGCTCGAGCAGTTTCAGCGATTTTCAGCACTAACAGCAGCAATGAAAGGCGGCACCCTTCCGTGAAGTTCAGAGTCGAACGGGACGTCCTGGCAGAAGCCGTGACATGGACCGCCCGGTCGTTGTCTCCGCGGCCGCCCGTTCCCGTACTTTCGGGCCTGCTCCTGAAAGCTGAAGCCGGTACCGTCAGCCTGTCGAGCTTCGACTACGAGACCTCCGCGAGGCTCGAAATCCCCGCTGACATCAGCGCCGAGGGCACTATCCTGGTATCGGGCCGCCTGCTCGCGGACATCTGCCGCAGCCTGCCGTCCGCCCCCGTCGAGGTCGAAACCGACGGCAACAAAGTGACGCTCACCTGCCGCCGAAGCAGCTTCCACCTGGCCACGATGCCCGAGGCTGAATACCCGCCGCTGCCGGCCCTGCCGACGATCAGCGGCACCGTGCCCGGCGATTCGTTCGCCCAGGCCGTATCCCAGGTGATCATCGCGGCCAGCAAGGACGACACCCTGCCGATCCTGACCGGTGTGCGGATGGAAATCGAGGACGACCTCATCACCCTCCTGGCCACCGACCGCTACCGCCTGGCCATGCGGGAAGTCCCCTGGAAGCCTGCGACGCCGGGCATCTCCACGAGCGCCCTGGTCAAGGCCAAGACCCTCAACGAAGTGGCGAAGACCCTGGGCAGCAGCGGCGACATCAACATCGCCCTCGCCGACGACGACAGCCGGCTGATCGGCTTCGAGAGCGGCGGCAGGACCACCACTTCACTCCTGGTCGACGGCGACTACCCGAAGATCCGTTCGCTCTTCCCGGATTCGACCCCCATCCACGCCACCGTGCAGACCCAGGAACTGGTCGAAGCCGTGCGCCGCGTCTCGCTCGTGGCCGAACGCAACACGCCTGTCCGGCTCGCTTTCACCCAGGGCCAGCTGCACCTGGACGCCGGCACCGGCGAGGACGCCCAGGCCTCCGAAGAGCTCGAAGCCCAGCTGTCCGGTGAAGACATCACCGTGGCCTTCAACCCGCACTACCTGATCGAGGGCCTCAGCGTCATCGAAACCAAGTTTGTGCGGTTCTCCTTCACCACCGCACCCAAGCCGGCCATGATCACTGCCCAGCAGGACGCCGAGGGCGAGGACCAGGGCGACTACCGCTACCTCGTCATGCCCGTCCGGCTGCCCAACTAGCCCGTCATTGCCGTGCCCCGGACCTCCGGAGCACGGCACCTGCGGGCCATCACGGCCGTCTCCAACGAAGCACCCCAGCGCAGAAAAGAGTTCATCCCCGTGCACATCGGACTAATCGGCCTTGGAAAAATGGGCTTCAACATGCGTGAACGGCTGCGCAACGGCGGGATCGAGGTCACCGGGTTTGACCGCAACCCCGACGTTGCCGACGTCGCCACCCTGGACGAACTCATCGCCGCCGTCCCGGCGCCGCGCCTGATCTGGGTCATGGTCCCCTCGGGCGAGATTACCGACGCCGTGATCACCGAACTGGGCACCAAGCTCGACGCCGGTGACCTTGTGATCGACGGCGGCAACTCCCGCTTCACGGAAGACCAGAAGCACGGTGCCGCGCTGGCCGAAAAGGGAATCCGCTTTGCGGACTGCGGCGTGTCCGGCGGGGTCTGGGGCCTCCAGAACGGTTACGGCCTGATGGCGGGCGGCGATGCCGCGGACATCGAACGGGCACTCCCCGTCTTCGATGCGCTCCGTCCCGCAGGTGAGCGGGCCGACAGCTTTGTGCACGTCGGCGGCGTCGGCGCCGGCCACTACGCCAAAATGGTCCACAACGGGATCGAATATGGCCTGATGCAGGCTTACGCCGAGGGGTACGAGCTCCTGGCCGCCAAGGAGATCGTCGCCGATCTTCCCGGGACATTCCGGGCCTGGCAGAAGGGGACGGTTGTCCGCTCCTGGCTCCTGGACCTCATGGTCAAGGCCCTTGACGAGGATCCCGGACTGGAATCGATCTCCGACTACGTCGAGGATTCGGGCGAAGGCCGCTGGACCGTCGAGGAGGCCATTGCCAACGCGGTGCCGGCCCCGGCGATCACGGCTGCGCTGTTCGCCAGGTTCTCCTCCCGCGAGGACAATTCGCCGGCCATGAAGATGGTCTCGGCGTTGCGCCACCAGTTCGGCGGCCACGCGACCCGGCCGGCCAAATAATCCTGCCCGGCCACTTGATCCTGCCTGTGAAGTCCTGAATCCCGCGTGTACCTAGAAAAGCTCTCGCTCACCGATTTCCGCAGCTACGCCCAGGTCGATCTCAGCCTTGAGCCCGGAGTCACCGTGCTGGTGGGTTCCAACGGCATCGGCAAGACCAATCTGATGGAAGCGATCGGGTATCTGGCCACGCTCAACTCGCACCGGGTCAGCACGGACGCGCCGCTGTTGCGGTTCGGTGCCGAGCGGGCCATGATCCGGGCCAAGCTGGTCCGTGGCGAGCAGTCCACCGTGCTGGAGCTGGAAATCAACGCGGGCCGGGCCAACCGCGGACGGATCAACCGGAGCAATCCGGTCCGTGCCAGGGACCTGCTCGGGATCTGCCAGACGGTGCTCTTCGCGCCGGAGGACCTGGCGCTGGTCAAGGGCGATCCGTCCAGCCGCCGCCGGTTTCTGGACGAGCTCCTGGTCAGCCTCATGCCGCGCCACGCCGCGACCAGGAGCGACTATGACCGGGTCCTGAAGCAGCGCAACGCGCTGCTCAAGTCGGCCCGCGCCGGAAAATTCAGCACCGGCCACGAGGCAACGCTCGATGTCTGGGACCAGCACATGGCCCGGGCCGGGGCTGAGCTGCTGCACGCGCGCCTGGAGCTGGTGGACCGGCTGCAACCGCACCTGAAAAATGCCTACGCGCAGCTGACCGACGGCTCCAAGGAGGCCGCTGCGGTGTACCGTTCCACGCTGCAGGACAGCCTGGACGACGACGGCGCCACCTCAGGACCAGCGGATTCCAGGCCTGCGGACGGAACCGCAGCCGATGAGGCCGCGCCGGCGGAAGACCTGCGCCTGCTCTCCGTCGAGCAGCTCACCGACCGCTACATCCAGGCCTTCGCCGCAGCCCGGCGCAAGGAACTGGAACGGGGAATTTCGCTGGTCGGGCCACACCGCGACGAACTTGAGCTCGTGCTTGGATCGGCGCCGGCCAAGGGCTACGCCTCCCACGGGGAAACCTGGTCCATGTGCCTGTCCCTGCGCCTGGCCTCCTACTACGTCATGCTCGACGATGCCCGCACGGGCGGCTCGCCCCCGATCCTGATTCTGGACGATGTCTTTGCCGAACTCGACGTCCAGCGGCGGCGTAAACTGGCGGCAATAGTATCCGGCGCCGAGCAAGTGCTGGTCACTGCCGCCGTCGAGGACGATATCCCGGCAGAGCTGACCGGACGGCGGGTGAAGGTCATCCCGGGAGGAATCGATGAGCAGGAAAATCGATGAATAAGGATACCGACGGCGGCCTGCAGCCCGGCCGTGACCCCGACGATATCGATGCCGCGCAGGCCGCATTGAACCGGATGCGCGACGCCGCCGCGGCCCGGGGCGAAATCCGCCGAAAGGCGCCGCCGCGGCCCGGCAGTACCCAAAAGCCTGCCCGCAGCGCTGGAACCCGCGGGTTCTCCCAATTCCACGGTACCGGCAGGGATCCGTTGGGCCTCGGAAAAGTCGTGGGACGCCTCGTGGCCGAACGCGGCTGGAGCTCGCCGGTGGCCGTCGGGTCCGTCATGGCGCAGTGGGCCGTGCTGGTGGGCCCGGAGATCTCGGCGCACTGCACTCCCGAGAGTTTTACCGACACCACCTTGCATGTGCGGACCGATTCCACGGCTTGGGCAACCCAGCTGCGGCTGCTCAGCAGCAGCCTGCTGGAAAAATTCCGGACCGAGCTTGGCGATGGCGTCGTCACCAGCATCCAGGTGCTCGGACCCGCCGCCCCGAGCTGGCGCAAGGGCCTCCGGACGGTCAACGGCCGGGGTCCCCGCGACACGTACGGATAGCCCCGGCCCAATGGCGGGCACCGGATCTGAAGCACTTCTTGCAAAAACCCTTGAAAAATCCGCAAGCGGCGTGTAGGGCGCTTGAACCTCCCGGAGTCGTATAGGAACCCTAGGGCTGGACCCCGAAAGCCTTGCAGGGGGAGCCAGCGCCCTCCCAGCGGCACTTTCCCGCCCGTTTGGCGCCCTGGAATGCAAGTTTGGCCCCTATAACACGATAGAATCGGTGTAGATAACTGGGCGCCGGTGAAGCGTTGACTGAGTCCGTTTCCGACGCAATTTCAGCGTGCGGCGGACGGGATCCCCAAGTCAGCGGAAACACCCGGCGTCGTCAGTGACGTGCCTGTTGGCAGGAGCCTTTTCCACGGAAGGGGCAACCGCCGGCCTTCAACGAACATAGAGGAGTCGAAAGCGCCTGTGGCTAACGACAATGCAGAGATCCCGGCAGTGGAAGACGTAGCGGAAGCGGTGGAACAAGAGGCTGCGGTGGCGGCGCCGTCGGGGACCGCGACATCGCGCGAATACGGCGCCAGCGACATCACCGTACTTGAAGGCCTGGAAGCTGTCCGGAAACGTCCCGGCATGTACATCGGCTCCACCGGCCCCCGCGGCCTGCACCACCTGGTCTATGAAGTGGTGGACAACTCGGTGGACGAGGCCCTGGCCGGCTACTGCACGCACATCGAAATCGTGCTGCAGGCCGACGGCGGGGTCAAGGTGGTCGACAACGGCCGCGGCATCCCCGTGGACATGCACCCCACCGAGCACAAGCCCACCGTGGAAGTCGTCATGACGATCCTGCACGCCGGCGGCAAGTTCGGCGGCGGCGGATATGCTGTCTCCGGCGGCCTGCACGGCGTCGGCATTTCGGTGGTCAACGCACTCTCCAGCCGGGTCGACACCGAGGTCCGCCGCCAGGGACACGTCTGGCGGATGTCTTTCGCTGACGGCGGCAAGCCGCAAGGCGGCCTGGTCGAGGGCGAGGAAACCACCGAGACCGGCACCACCCAGACGTTCTACCCCGATGCCAGCATCTTCGAGAGCACCGACTTCGACTTCGAAACACTGCGGGCCCGCTTCCAGCAGATGGCATTCCTCAACAAGGGCCTGCGCATCACGTTGACGGACGAGCGCCGCGCTCCGGAGGAATCGTCCGAGGACGACGACCTGGACCTGGACACCGTCCCCACCGAAGGTGAGATCGCCGCGGAATTCCACACCGTGGTCTACCAGTACGACGACGGCCTGCTGGACTACGTCAAGCACCTGAACTCCGGCAAGAAGGTTGATGTGGTCCACGAGGACGTCATCGCCTTCGAAACCGAGGACACGGAACGGCACATTGCCCTGGAAATGGCGATGCAGTGGACCAACGCGTACTCCGAAAGCGTCCACACCTACGCCAACACGATCAACACGCACGAGGGCGGCACCCACGAAGAGGGTTTCCGCGCCGCGATGACTTCACTCATCAACCGCTATGCGCGGGAGAAGAACATCATCAAGGAAAAGGAAGACAACCTCACCGGGGACGACATCCGCGAGGGCCTGACGGCAGTCATTTCCGTGAAGCTCTCCGAACCGCAGTTCGAGGGCCAGACCAAGACCAAGCTCGGCAACTCCGAGGTCAAGGGCTTTGTCCAGCGCGTTGTCACCGACGGCCTGGGCGACTGGCTCGAGCGCAACCCCGGCCCCGCCCGGGACGTCATCCGCAAGGCCATCTCCGCAGCCCAGGCGCGCATGGCCGCCCGGAAGGCCCGGGACAACGCCCGCCGCAAGAGCCCGCTGGAATCCTTCGGCATGCCCGGCAAGCTGTCCGACTGCTCCTCGAAGAACCCGGAGAGGTGCGAGGTCTACATCGTGGAGGGTGACTCGGCCGGCGGCTCCGCCAAGCGCGGCCGCAACCCGGAGACCCAGGCCATCCTGCCGCTGCGCGGCAAGATCCTGAACGTCGAGCGTGCCCGGCTGGACAAGGCGCTCGGCAATGCGGAGGTCCAGTCCATGATCACGGCATTCGGCACCGGCATTGGCGAGGACTTCGACATCGCCAAGCTGCGCTACCACAAGATCGTGCTCATGGCCGATGCCGACGTCGACGGCCAGCACATCACGACGCTGCTGATGACGCTGCTGTTCCGCTACATGCGCCCGCTGATCGAAAACGGCTACGTCTACCTCGCGCAGCCGCCGCTGTACCGGATCAAGTGGTCCAATGCCCCGCACGACTACGTCTACAGCGACCGTGAACGCGACGCGAAGCTGCTCTCGGGCCAGGCCGCCGGCCGCCGCATCCCCAAGGACAACGGCATTCAGCGCTACAAGGGCCTCGGTGAAATGGACTACACGGAACTGTGGGACACCACCATGGACCCGGACCACCGGACCCTGCTGCAGGTGACGATGGACGATGCCCTGGCGGCGGACCAGATCTTCTCGGTCCTGATGGGCGAGGACGTTGAATCGCGCCGAAACTTCATTCAGCAGAACGCCAAGGACGTTCGGTTCCTGGACATCTAGAGGGCAGTCAAGCCCCGAATATGCCCGGACTGATATATACCTGAAACGGAAAATATAGACTATGAGTGACGAAACACCAGAGGTGCCGGCCGGCTCCGAGCCCGTCCTTGAAGGCGCCATCCTCGATGGCGACGTACTGACCGACCGCGTCGAGCAGGTGGACCTGCAAACCGAAATGCAGCGCTCCTACCTCGACTACGCCATGGCTGTGATCGTGGGCCGTGCCCTGCCGGATGTCCGCGACGGCCTCAAGCCCGTCCACCGCCGCGTGCTCTATGCGATGTTCGACGGCGGCTACCGCCCGGAACGCTCCTTCAACAAGTGTGCCCGCGTGGTGGGCGAGGTCATGGGCCAGTACCACCCGCACGGCGACACCGCGATCTACGACGCCCTGGTCCGCCTGATCCAGGACTGGACCATGCGCTACCCGCTGGCACTGGGCCAGGGCAACTTCGGCTCGCCCGGCAACGACGGCGCGGCCGCCCCGCGGTACACCGAAACCAAGATGGCGCCGCTGGCCATGGAGATGGTCCGGGACATCGACGAGGAAACCGTCGACTTCCAGGACAACTACGACGGCAAGAACCAGGAGCCGACCATCCTGCCGGCCCGGTTCCCGAACCTGCTGGTGAACGGTTCCTCGGGCATCGCCGTCGGCATGGCCACCAACATCCCGCCGCACAACCTCCGTGAGGTCGCCGACGGTGTGCAGTGGTACTTGGCCAACCCGACCGCCAGCCGCGAAGAGCTGCTCGAAGAGCTGATCCAGCGCGTCAAGGGACCGGACTTCCCGACCGGCGCCACGATCCTGGGCCACAAGGGCATCGAGGACGCCTACCGCACGGGCCGCGGCTCCATCACGATGCGCGCCGTGGTCAACGTCGAGGAACTCCAGGGCCGCACGTGCCTGGTGGTCACCGAGCTGCCGTACCAGGCCAACCCGGACAACCTGGCCATCAAGATCGCCGAACTCGTCAAGGACGGCAAGATCTCCGGCATCGCCGACCTCCGCGACGAGACCTCGGGCCGCACCGGCCAGCGACTGGTGATCGTGCTCAAGCGCGACGCCGTGGCCAAGGTGGTGCTGAACAACCTCTACAAGCACACCCAGCTGCAGGACAACTTCGCCGCCAACATGCTCGCGATCGTCGACGGCGTGCCGCGCACGCTCAGCCTCGATGCCTTCATCCGGCACTGGGTCACGCACCAGATGGACGTCATTGCCCGCCGCACCCGGTACCGGCTGCGGAAGGCGGAGGAGGAAGCGCACATCCTGCGGGCCCTTCTCAAGGCGCTGGATGCGCTCGATGAGGTCATTGCCCTGATCCGTGCGTCCACCACCACCGAAGCGGCCCGCGACGGGCTGATGGAGCTGCTGGACATCGACGAGGTGCAGGCCCGGGCCATCCTGGACATGCAGCTGCGCCGGCTCGCCGCCTTGGAGCGCCAGAAGATCCAGGACAAGCACGCCGAACTTGAGGCCCTGATCGTCGAATACAACTCGATCCTGGCCTCGGAGGAGCGCCAGCGCGAGATCATCAGCACCGAACTCTCGGAGATCGTGGCCAAGCACGGCGATGACCGCCGCACCAAGGTCCTGCTGGGCTACGACGGCGACATGTCCATCGAGGATCTGATCCCCGAGGAGGAAATGGTCGTCACCATTACCCGCGGCGGCTACGTCAAGCGCACCCGCAGCGACAACTACCGCTCGCAGCAGCGCGGCGGCAAGGGCATCAAGGGCGCGCAGCTGCGCGGCGACGACGTCGTCGAACACTTCTTCGTCACCACCACCCACCACTGGCTGCTCTTCTTCACCAACCTGGGCCGGGTCTACCGCGCCAAGGCGTACGAGCTCGTGGAAGCCGGCCGCGACGCCAAGGGCCAGCACGTGGCAAACCTGATGGCGTTCCAGCCGGACGAGCACATCGCCCAGGTGCTGGACCTGCGCGACTACCAGCACGCCCCGTACCTGGTGCTCGCCACCAAACGCGGCCTCGTCAAAAAGACCCGTCTGGAGGACTACGACACCAACCGGTCCGCCGGCGTCATCGCCATCAACCTGCGCGACGGCGATGAGCTTGTCTCGGCCCAGCTGGTGTCCGAGACCGATGACCTCATGCTGGTCTCCCGCAAGGGCCAGTCCGTCCGCTTCACCGCGACGGACGATGCGCTGCGCCCGATGGGCCGTGCCACCTCGGGCGTGACCGGCATGAAGTTCCGCGAGGACGACGAACTGCTGGCGGCCGACGTCGTGCAGGACGGTTCGTTTGTCTTCATTGTCACCGAAGGCGGCTTCGCCAAGCGGACCGCTGTGGAGGAATACCGCCTCCAGGGCCGCGGCGGCCTTGGCATCAAGGTGGGCAAGTACCAGGAAGAACGCGGCCACCTCGTCGGGGCCCTCATTGTCAACGAGGAAGACGAAGTCCTGGTGGTCATGGAAGGCGGCAAGGTGGTCCGCTCGTCGGTCAGCGGCGTGCCGGCCAAGGGCCGCGACACCATGGGCGTGATCTTTGCCAAGCCGGACAAGAACGACCGCATCATCGCCGTCGCGCGCAACAGCGAACGCGGGCTCGAAGTCGAGGAACCGGCCGAAGGTCAAGATGCCGGTGAAGACACCGGCGAAAATACCGCAGACGTGACCGAAAATCGGGCATCCACGCCCGATGACGTAACGTTGGCTGAAGATGGCGGACTGCATGAGGAGTCCGCAGCGGCAGAATCAGTACCGGCCCCGGAGTCAGATGAGTCATCAGGCAATGCCGAGCTGGACGAAGACAATACCGGAGGTAACGAGTGAGTAATTCCGACTCATATCCCAAGCCGAGCAGCGGCGTGCCGAGCGGAGTGCGGCAGCCCGCCGCCGCACCGCGCGTAGGCGCCCCCTCGCGTCCGCAGCAGCGCCCCGGCGTGTCCGGCGCAGCCACGGGAACGGGCCAGCGGCCCGCCGCACCCGGCCAGCGCCCCACGGTCCCCGGCCAGCGCCCAGCCGTCCCGGGGCAGCGCCCCGCCCAGTCCGGCGGGCAAGGCACTGCCGGGCTGATCAAGCCCGCTCCCAAGGCCAAGGTGCGCCGTGCCCGGCTGCTGGTCAGCAAGGTGGACCCCTGGTCCGTGCTGAAAATGGCCTTCCTGCTCTCCGTAGCGCTGGGAATCGTCACCGTCGTGGCGGCGATCGTGCTCTGGACCGTCCTGGACCTGACCGGGATCTTTGACCAGGTGGACAGCCTGCTCGGGACCCTCGCGGGCTCTGAAGGCGGCGGCTTCGAATTGAAGAAGGTGGCATCCCTGGGCCAGGTGGCTTCATTCGCCACCATCATCGCCGTGATCAATGTGGTGCTGCTGACGGCGTTGTCGATGCTTTCTGCGGTGCTCTACAACATTGCCGCGACGCTCGTCGGCGGCATCGGCGTGACCCTCACGGACGACTAATTCCCGTACTTTTCCGCGGATTCCCGCGGAAAAAGGCCTCGATTTGAGATCGGGCCGGGATGTGCTGTACAGTCATATCTCGGCCCGATGAGGCATCGGGGCGTATAGCTCAGGCGGTTAGAGCGCTTCGCTGATAACGAAGAGGTCCCAGGTTCAAGTCCTGGTACGCCCACGGAACCTGTACTGGTTCTGGCAGAGGTTAGTGAAGGTTCGTCCATGACAGAACCGGAACGGGGTGCATGTGAAGAAGTTGCTGGTTATCGCAGCCACGGTCGCAGGCGTCCTCCTCTACAGGAAAGTGCAGGAATCCGAAGCCCGGAAAGTGGTCTGGAGCAATTCAACCGATACGGTTGACTAGCCCGGAATCCGGGGATGGAAGCTGGAAACCGGCTCTCCGGACCTAGGGTATGATTGTCTGGTTGCTTCTTATGGGGGCATGGCGCAATTGGTAGCGCACCTGCTTTGCAAGCAGGGGGTTCGGGGTTCGAGTCCCCGTGCCTCCACCATAGGAAAAGCCCCGGACAGCGGAAACGCTGTCCGGGGCTTTTTTCATGCCTTCCCCACTCACTCCTTCGGCTTGGCGTAGTCCGCCATCCCTTGCCAGTCGATATACACGTAGGGCTCGTCGCCGAGGACCCAGGCGTCGTGGCCCGGCGGAATCACACCGAAGTCGCCGGGCCCGAATTCGAGTTCTTCGCCGTCGTCCATGACGACTTTGATGCGGCCGGAAATCGTGTAGCCGGTATGGCTGGCCATGCAGCTGTCAGTTTTGGCGATCGGCTTGACGTGGTCTGACCATTTCCAGCCCGGAAGGAAGGTGGCCCGTCCAACCGGGCCGGCCTCGAGGTTGACGAGATCCACCTGACCCATGCCCTCGGCAACGGGGCGCGTCTCTTCGGGATTGTCCAGGCTCTTGCGGATCATTGACGCCATGATGGTCTCCTTCTTCGATGATGGCGAGACCGGAACGTGAGACCGCGCCTTAAGATTGGCACCGCGGTATGCACCCGTCAAGGAGCAGGGGCCGTAAGGGCCCCTGCTGTCCGTCCCATTAGTGTTGGAGCGTGAACTTCTTACTTGCGGCCGTAGGCGTGCTGGGTGTGGCCTCGTCGGGGCCCCTCATTGCCGCCACGCTGGGCGCCACGTCGGTCAGTGCCCTCGCCATCGCTTTCTGGCGCAACGCCATTGGAGCAGTCGTGATGGCCGGTCCGGTTGTGGTCCGCAACCCCCGTCAGTTCGGAAAGGTGACCGGAGCCGAGTTCCGCTGGTCGCTCGCCGCGGCGGTGGCCCTGGCCCTGCACTTCGCGTGCTTCATTACCTCCCTGCAGCTGACGTCGGTCGCGGCGGCGACGGCGCTGGTGTGCCTTCAGTCAGGCTGGATCGCGATCTTCCAACTCTTCCGGGGAGTCCGGTTCCGCTGGCCGGTCCTGGTAGGGCTGGGGCTCGCCTTCGGCGGTGTCGTGACAATCACCGGTTTTGATATGGGTTCCTCGCCCGAGGCGCTTGTGGGCGATCTCCTGGCCGTCGCCGGCGGCGCCCTGGCGGGCATCTACACGCTCGCCGGAGGCAAGGCGCGGCAGAGCATGGGCACCGGCGTCTATACGACCCTGTGCTACGGCATGTGCGCCGCGATTGTGGCGGGGATGGCGCTGTTGGCTGGACAGCCGCTGGCAGGGTTCGAAGCCACCGGCTGGCTGGGGATCCTCGCCATTACCGTGTGCGCACAGCTGGTGGGGCACACCGCGTTCAACTATCTGCTGGCGACCATGAGCCCGCTGCTGGTGTCCATGATCATCCTGCTGGAAATCCCCGGAGCGGCGCTCCTGGCCGCAGCCTTCCTGGACGAGACGCTGCCGGCCGGAACCTACGCGGGGCTGGCGATGATCCTGGTGGGGCTCGTCGTCGTGGTCCTGGGGCAGCGAGGCTCACGCTCCGCCCGGAGAACGGGCGAGGGAGCCGGTGAAGAGCGGCTGGCGGAGCTCGGCACCGACTAGGCCGCTCCCGGCGGCCGCATCTCCCGGTGGCCGCGTGGCCGCCGTCATTGGCCGCTATTGGCCGCCGCGGCGGGCCGGCTGGGGAACGTTGACCGTGTGGATGGCACGGAGCAGTTTCGCCGGGAAGTAGACCGAGAAGAAGACCACCATGGGCGCCTTCAGTGCCATCTTCTTGACGTTGTGGGCCTTGTAGGTGCGGTCAAAGCGCGTCACGTAGTAGCGGTAATCCCGCGGCGAGTCCTCCAGCCGCCGGGCCGACATGCCCGAGATCATCTGCGGCCAGTACTGGATCCGGAGCTCGTGGTCGGCCAGGTGAAGCGACAGATCGATGTCCTCGTGCATCTCGTCCCGCTCGTCGCGGCAGGCTTCTGTGCGGATGGTCTCCCAGGCCGAGCGGCGCATTGCCATGTTGGAACCGAAGAGGAAGTGATACTGGTGCTTGGCAAGCCTGAGCATCAGTTGGCGCATTTTGTCGTCGGCCTTGAGCCCGAACCGGCGCATGGGCATGTCGTAATAGACCACCGGACCGGTCGCAGCGTGCACAGACTCGTCGGCGAAGGCCTTCTGCACCTGCTCCACCCAGTCCGGTTCCAGCACGGAATCGGCGTCGATCCGGCCGAGGATATCGCCCGTGGCATGGTCCAAACCGAAATTGCGTGTGGGGATGAGCCCCTGGTCGCGGTCCTGGCTGAGCAGGATGATCGGGCTCTCCGGATACTCCAGCTGCATCTGCCGCACGATTTCCGCCGTGCGGTCCTTGGACAGGTTGTCCACCACAATGATTTCGTGGGCGGGCACCGACTGGTAAACCGCGGCGATCAGACACTGCCGGATGACGCTTTCCTCGTTGTACGCCGGGATGACGATAGACACAGCCGGCGGCGGAGCAAGGAGCAAGGCATCCTGGGGTGATCTATGGGGTGACATCACCACAAATTTAGCATCTAGCCTGGCGTTTCAAGCCGGACCGTGACGTGCCTGCGGAGGCCGCGTCAAACAAAAGGAGGGATCCCGCACCGTGGCGGAATCCCTCCTTGGGAGAGTGCAGGTCACCTGCCGGCAGCGGGACTGCCCGGCGCGGGGTCTCGACTCAGCCGGCCTGTGCCGGCCAGGTTCTACTTGCCGGGCTTGTCTGCGCCGTTGTTCAGGCTGGCCGCGATGTTGCGTACGGCCGTTTTGGCGTCGGTGGCAACCTTGTCGGCGGCCTCAGCGGCGTTGCCGGCGGCGTCCTTGGCCGTTTCCGTGGCTTTGTCCGCCGCGGTGGCTGCGGAATCGGAAGCCTCCTTGGATGCCTCAGCCGCGGAGTCCGCTGCCGCTACAGTCGCGGAACCGGCCTTGTCGGCGGCGTCCTTCAGCGATTCGCCGGCCGGGGCGGCCGTGGGGGCGGGCTTTACCGGCGTCGGTACCTTCCAGGGGTCCTCCACCGGCCTGGACGCCCGCCAGGCGGCGACACCGGCTGCAACGGCGGCAGCGATGATGCCGAAGATCAGCAGGCCGCGGTGCTTGGGCTTCTGCTGCTTGGCGAGCTTGGCATTAGCCGTCTTGGTGACCTCATTGGCGGCCGCCTTGATGTTCTTGCTGGCGTTCTTGCCTGCCTTCTTGGCGTGTCCCTTGACGGCCTGGGCCTGCGTCTGGACGCCGGTGACAACACCGGAATCAACAAGCTTCTGTGCGACGGCGTCCACGTGGGCCGGGGCGTTTTCCAACGTGCGGTGGACGGCCACGGAAGCCTGCCCGATCTGGTCGGAAAGCCTGGGCAGGTACTCGACAACAACCCGGTCGCGTGCATTGGCGATGACCGGGGCTGCCTTGTCCACAGCTTCGTGCAGGCGCGGGGTAGCGCTGTCCGCGGCATCGTGGATCCTCGGCGCCAGCTGGGCCAGGCCATCCTGAAGGCGGGGAGTGACAGTGGCAACGCCGCCGGCCAGATTGTGGGCCGCCGACTTGAGGCCCTCCTGGATCTTGGGAGAGGCGGTGTCCAGTCCGTGCTGCAGGCGGGGAACAGCCCAGTTCACGGCAGCCTCAACCCGCGGGGCCGCCCAATCCTTGGCGCTGTCTACTCCGGTGCTGACTGACTGCTCCAAGTCACGGGCAATACGATCCGTTTTCTTCACAACTACCTCCCGATTAATGTGACGGTTCTGCTGTTAGCCTACGTGTCTAGGAACGCACCGGCTATTCTTCAGGCCGATTTCCAGTGGATTTCACCCAGCGCGGAACTGACTGTGCGGCCCTATGCGGGCGTAGCCGTCATGGAAGAATGGGCCCTATGACTGCCAACGCAACCGCAAAAGCCACTATCCACACGAGCCTCGGCGACATCGTCGTCAACCTCTTTGGCAACCACGCGCCGAAGACCGTCGACAACTTCGTCGGGCTGGCCACCGGTGAGAAGGCCTGGACCCACCCGGAAACGGGCGAGGACAAGACCGGCACGCCGCTCTACAACGGCACCATCTTCCACCGCATCATCAAGGACTTCATGATCCAGGCCGGAGATCCGCTGGGCCGCGGCACCGGTGGACCGGGCTACAAGTTCGACGATGAGATCCACCCGGAACTGACTTTCAACGAGCCGTACAAGCTGGCCATGGCCAACGCCGGCGTCCAGATGGGCCGCGGCACCAACGGCTCGCAGTTCTTCATCACCACCATCCCCACCGGCTGGCTGCAGGGCAAGCACAGCATCTTCGGTGAGGTCGCCGATGACGAATCCAAGAAGGTCGTCGACGCGATCGAAGGCGTCCGCACCGGCATGGGCGACCGCCCCGTCGAGGATGTCACCATTAACAGCATTGACATCGAAAAGCTCTAACCCACCACCATGAGCTACGGAATTCCGGCGGCAGAGCCGTCCGCAGAGGTCCCGGTATGCCCCAGGCACCCGGACCGGCCCGCCTATGTGCGTTGCCAGCGGTGCGGGCGCCCTGCGTGCCCCGACTGCCAGCGGGCGGCCGCCGTCGGATTCCAATGCGTTGACTGTGTCAACGAAACCAAGCGCACGACGCCGGCCGTCAGGACCGTCTACGGCGGCGCCGTGACCGCTGGCAAACCCGTGGTCACTTACGTGATCATCGCGCTGTGTGCCCTTGTCTATGCGCTGCAGTGGATAGTCCCCAACGACGGGATTTACCAGCAACTGGCCTACGCTCCCGCCCTGACCGGCGTTGAACCGTGGCGGATGCTCACCTCGGCGTTCCTGCACTCGCAGGGATTCCTGCTCCACATCGTCCTGAACATGTACACGCTGTGGATATTCGGCCAGATCCTCGAGCCGCTGCTGGGCCACGCCCGCTTCCTGGCCATATACCTGCTCTCGGCCGTCGGAGGCTCCGTCGGCTTCCTCCTGCTGACCCCGGTGTATCCGCTGAACGGCCCGGTGGGCCTCGTCGGCGCCTCCGGCGCCATCTTCGGCCTGTTTGGCGCCCTGCTGGTGGTCCAGCGCCAGCGCGGCGGCGAAGTCCGCCAGCTCCTGGTCCTGATTGCCATCAACGGCGTCATCGGCTTCATGGTCCCGCAGATCGCCTGGCAGGCCCATCTTGGCGGCCTCGTCACCGGCGCCCTGAGCGCCGCCGTGATTGCCTACACCCCCCGCGGCCCGCGGCAGACCCTGCTGCAGGCCATCGGCCTCGCGGTGGTCCTGGCCCTGGTGATCGCCGTGTCCGTCGTGCGGATGGCCGGCGCCGGCGCTTAGCCCGCTCCTGCCGAAGTCCCCGGCCGCAATCGGCCGTAACCGGCCGGAATTGAACGCCCGGCCCCTTCACTCTTTTCCAGTGTTTCCCTCGCTGGTGTTCCTTGGCTGTTCCCTCCGCTTTGTGGATCTTTCCCCCTGTACACCCGGGCCGCGCCCCGAACCTGAATTCACAGGTGCGGATCCGAGAGTTTTCCACAGCGGTTATCCACATTGTTAATAACTTACAAGCGTGTAGTTCACTGTGACGACCCGGTTCTGACCGCCCGGGCTGGCGATTATCCAGCTTGCAGGCAATGCTGCCGACCCGATCTCCACACCTGTGGATAACTTCTGTGGGTTGCCCTGTGAGTAAGTGGACAACTTTGCCCGCCCAAGCCCTGTTGCCTGGCGCCGGGCGGCACCAGCCCTGTTCCGGCCCTGCGCAGGCCCTACGCCGTGGGCACTCAAGGTAGTACTCCACAGAACGGTGCCACGGGCACACCAGGGACGGGTGCCTCAGGGCCTCCAGTCGGCGCCGCGTCTTCCCGACGATCTCCCAGCGCTGTCGCCCCCACAGGGCCCGCGCGCGGCGGCGGCAGGTCGCGACGGGCCGCGGGACGGCCGCGGTGTGTGTTTCAACAGGGTTATTCACAGTGTTAATAACTTGATGGTCTGAGCATCCGCGGGATTTAACCCGGCTCATGGCCCGGCAGAGGGGGTTGCGGCTCCGATGCGCCGGCTGTTATCCCCAGCTGTGGATAACTTGTGGGTAGTGGACTGTTATTAAGTGGATAACTCGTCCGGTGCAGCTGTGGTCGGGACGGGCCACAACGGCGGGCGGCCGGCCTGCCCCGAGGCGGCCCCGAGGCTGCCGTGAGCCGGCCGTGCGGCGGGACCGCGGTGCCATCCGCGGCCTGTTGCCGGGATCAGGGAACTTGTCCACAGGAAATCCACACTGTTAATAACTTACAGCCGTGTATTTCAGGACCGGCCGGGGATCTCAACAGTGGCTTTGCGCCCCGCTGTGGCCGCCGAACCCGGCTGAAGCGCATGAAGACCCGGAAACTTATGAACAGTGTGGATAAGTTTCCCCAGACTTGTGCACAGCTGTGGATAATGAGGCGGGACCTCGCCGGGTCACCGCCGGGTCACTGCGGCCAGACGCCCGATGACCCGCGCCGGTGGCTGTCCAGCAGATGGGTGTCGACCATTCCGATGGCCTCCATGAGCGCGAACATCGTGGTGGGCCCCACGAAGGCGAAGCCCTTCTTGCGCAGCGCCTTGGAGAGCGCGACGGACTCGGCCGAGGTGGTGGGGACCTCATCCAGGGAGTTCGGCCGGGGTGTGGCGGGCGGCTGGAACGCCCATACGAAGTCAACCAGGCCGCCGTCGTCCCTCAACGCCAGAGTAGCGCGGGCATTGGTGATGGTTGCCTGGATCTTCAGCCGGTTCCGGACGATCCCGGCATCGAGCATGAGCCGCTCCACATCGGCGTCCGTGAAGCGCGCCACCAGTTCCGGGTCGAACTCCTTGAACGCCGCGCGGAAAGCGGGCCGCTTGCGCAGGATCGTCGCCCATGAAAGCCCCGCCTGAAATCCCTCGAGGCTGATGCGTTCGTAGAGGCCCTGTTCGTCCCGGACGGGCATGCCCCATTCGGAGTCGTAATACTCGCGCAGCATGGGATCCACGGCGGCCCACGCCGGCCGCGCCAGTCCGTCGTCGCCAATGGTCGAGCCGTTTACTGCCGGGGTCATCTGGATTCCTTCGCTGGGCCGGGACTAATGCTGTGGGTTAACGGCGAAGGGCCGGCACACTGTGTGTACCGGCCCGTCAGGGATCTGCGCCGCGCGGGCCTGGTGTCAGGAACGCCAGCGTGTGGTCATCAGGAAGCCGATGATCGCGATTCCGAAGCCGGCGACGATGTTCAACGAGCCCCAAGCCTGAACCGGGAAGGCGCCCTCTGTGATGTAGAACGTGATGATCCACAGGAGGCCAATGATCATCAGGCCAAACATGACGGGCTTGAACCAGACCGGATTGGGCTTGTAGGCCTCCGCGGCAGAAGTCTGCGGGGCCACACGGGCAGTCCTTTTACGCGGCTTCGACTCGGGCACTGATCCTCCTTGGCGGGCTGGAACAAGAGCGGCCAACGTGGCTTGGTATCCTGCAGGAAGCGAGCCCCCGCCGGCCAACGTGCTCTTGGTCGAGCTTGAATTCTTGTGTCGCACAATTCTAGCTGTAGTTCCGGCCACGCCGTGGACCCGCGCAACCGTCCTGGAGGAGAACCCGCAGTGCTGGAGTTGGAGCAGGAATCCGGCCGGACGGCGCGCAGCCGCCGCGGGCTGCTCCTGCGTTCCATCCACGTCGCGGGCGAGCTGCTCCTGACCGTGGGCGTCATTGTCCTGCTCTTTGTAGCCTGGCAGTTGTGGTGGACGAATGTGGCCTCCGACGCCCGGCAGCGCGAGGCGGTGCACGACTTTGCCCGCGGGATTGGAACAGCCGCTCCCGCAGCGCCGCCTCTGCCGTCGGCTGTTGCCCCGGATCCCGCCGTCGCGCCCGAACCGGCCGAGGGCGCGACCATCGGCATCCTGTATGTTCCCCGTTTCGGCGCCGGATACACGCGTCCAATCGTTCAGGGAACCACTCCGGCGGTGTTGGACACTCTGGGCATCGGGCACTATCAGGGCACGGCCATGCCAGGGGCTGCGGGAAACTTCGCCGTGGCAGGGCACCGGCAGACCCACGGCGCCGTCCTGGACCATATCGACGCCCTGGTGCCCGGGGACCGGATCTACGTCCAGACCCGTGAGGGCTACTATGTCTACGTGTTCCGGAACAGCCAGACAGTCCTCCCCTCGCGGACCGATGTGCTGTTGCCGGTGCCGATGCGGCCGGGCGCCGCGCCGACGGAGAGCTACCTGACCATGACGAGCTGCAATCCGCGGTTTGGCTCCGAGGAACGCTTTGTGGCCTACGCCCTGCTGGAGCGGTGGCAGTCCCTTTCGGCTGGACCGCCGGCCGAAATTTCCCGGGCGGCCCGCGCGGCCGGGGAAGGCTGACGAATGTATGGCTGGCTTTTCCGCCGCCTTCCCGGGCCCTTGTGGCTCAGGATTGCGACCGCGCTGGTGCTGGCGGCCGGAGCACTGGTATTGATGGTTCAGTTCCTTTTTCCCTGGCTGGCGCAATTCACCCAGTTAACAGATTCAACGATTGGTTCGGCAAGGCACCCATGAGCACAACGAAGATCCTGGTCGTAGACAACTACGACAGCTTTGTCTACACCCTGGTCGGCTATCTCCAGGAGCTCGGTGCGGAGACCACCGTAGTCCGCAACGACGACGTCACGCTCGCCGAGGCGATCGAAATGGCCGAGGCGCGGGACGGGGTCCTTATCTCTCCCGGTCCGGGGAATCCAGCCGGGGCCGGCGTCTGCATTGAGCTGATCAAGTGGTGCGGCAGCTACGACAAGCCCATGCTGGGTGTCTGCCTGGGGCACCAGGCGCTGGCGGAGGCCTACGGCGGAACCGTGACGCACGCTCCCGAACTGATGCACGGCAAGACTTCCCTCGTCGAACACCATGGAACCAGCGTCTTTGCGGGGCTCCCGTCGCCCCTCACGGCCACCCGCTACCATTCGCTGGCCGCTGTCCGCGAGAGCATCCCGGAGGTCCTGGAGATCACCGCGGAAACGGGCACCGGTGTGGTGATGGGCCTGCAGCACCGCACCGCCCCGCTGTGCGGCGTCCAGTTCCACCCGGAATCCGTCCTGACCGAAGGCGGCTACCAGATGCTCGGCAACTGGCTGGAGTCGCTGGGCATGGCGGGCGCTGCCGAACGGGCAGCGGACCTGAGCCCGCTCATCAAGCACTGACCCGGCAGGCACTGGAAGCTCGGGCGCGGCGGTAGCCGGCACCTTAGGTTTTTCCCGACCGGGTTAGGGGAACAGTCCGCCCAGGGCCGCGTCCTCTTTGGACGCGCTCTTCGTCGGCGTCGGCGTGGGCGACGGCGGGGGCGGCGGCGGCGCCGGTGCCTTCGCCACGGTCACGGTAATGGTCTTGCCCTGTTCGACGAGCGAATCCGCGGCATCGGCCTGGCCTGTCACCTTGCCCGGAGCCACCTGGGAGTTCTCCACCTCGGTGGCCTTGAGCACCAGGCCCTGTTCCTTCAGTTTCGCCTCCGCCTCCGCCAGCGGCAGCCCGATCAGCTGCGGCACAGCCACCTTGCCGGTGGAGACGACGATTTCGACCGCGTCCGCCACGGCCACAACCTGGCCCGGGGCCGGGTTGGTGGTGATGACAATGCCGACCGGAACGGTGGGGTTGTTGGACATCTTGGTGGTGAGGGCGCCAGTCAGCCCCGTTTGGTGGAGAAGATCGCGGGCTGCCGCCTCGGTCCGGCCGGGCAGGTCCGTCGGGATGGTGATCGCGCTGGGGCCCTCGGAGATGTTGAGGATGATGTCCGAGTTGGCGTCCATGGAACTCCCCGACGTCGGCACGGTGCCAATCGCGGTGCCTTTGGGAATGCTCTCGTGCTGCAGCCGTTGGAGCTGTGGCTTGAAACCTGCGTTGTACAGCCTTTGCAGGGCCTCTGATTCCGTCAGGGACGTCACCGTGGGAACCAGTACCTTGGTTGCCTGCGGCGGGGCCTGATTCATGAGGTTGTACAGCCACAGGCCGCCGCCGGCCAGCACCAGCAGTGTGAGGACCACGAGCGTCGCGATCCAGGTGCGGCGGCGCGTCTTCTGGCGCGGGGTGTGCTCGCGTTCGACCGGCAGCGCCAGCGGCAGGCTGCCGGTGTCCGCAATGCCATAGAGTTCGGTGCCAGCCGGCTGCAGCACTTCCTCGTCGTCGGGTATTTCTTCGGCGGGCCGCAGCCGGCCGCCGGGGGAATCGTCGAGGAACTTGGCGCCGGTCAGGGAGAAAGCTGCCGTGGGCGCCAGGGGGTCGTGCCGGGGAACCTCGTTGGTGGGGTCGGTGGGGGCCTCGCTGGCGGACGGCGCCGTCACCGGAACGCCGCTGCGCGCGGCCCGCAGGGCGCGGCGGAAGGCGGCGGCGTCCTGGAAACGGTCTGCGCGGTTCTTCTGCAGCGCCTTCATCAACACGCTGTCCAGCGCGGCGGAGACTTCGGGATTGAGGCTGCTGGCGGGCTCGGGGATCTCACGAACGTGCTGGTAGGCCACGGAGACGGGGCTGTCGCCGACGAACGGCGGCCGGCCGGTCAGCATCTCGTAGAGAAGGCATCCGGCGGAGTACAGGTCGCTGCGCGCGTCGACGGCTTCGCCCCGGGCCTGTTCCGGGGACAGGTACTGCGCCGTGCCGACGACGGCCTGCGTCTGTGTCATGGTGGCGGACGAATCCGCAATGGCGCGGGCGATTCCGAAGTCCATGACCTTGACGCTGTTTGAATCGGGGCAAAACATGACGTTGGCGGGCTTGATGTCGCGGTGCACGATCCCGGCCTTGTGGCTGTAATCGAGCGCGGACAGCACGCCCAGGGTGAAGTCGATCGCCTGGTCGATGGTGACGTCCTTGGCCCGCACCATGTCGCGGATGGTCTTGCCGGAAACGAACTCCATCACGATGTAGGGCACCCGGACGCTGTCGTCGTGGTCACCGGGGACCGCGTGGTCCCCGGTGTCGAAGACAGCCACGATCGAGGGGTGGTTGAGTGCCGCGACAGCCTGGGCCTCGCGCTTGAAGCGGGCCTGGAACTGCGGATCCCGGGCCAGGTCCGGGCGCAGCAGCTTGACGGCCACGGTACGTCCCAGCCGGGTATCGAGGCCGCGGAAAACATCCGCCATGCCGCCACGGCCGATCAGCTCACCCAGCTCATAGCGCCCGCTGAGGACGCGCTGCGTGTTCGCCGGGCGTTCCTCCCTGTGCGACGGAGTGCGGGGTGTATTGCTCATGATCGTTTAGGGTCCGGACTTGGTAGGTGAAGGTGAAGGGGATGCGGCCGTGGCCTTGGCGAGGTGGTAGGTCACGACGCTTCCCGCGGTCACTTTGGACCCGGAAGGAGGCTGCGAGCTCACGAAAGTGCCCGGATCTTCCTTCTTGTTCGTGGGACTGACGTCGGCTCCCTTGGCCCAGCGCAGCCCTGCGTCCTGGATTGCCTGCTGGACTTCAGCCTCGCTGGCGCCCGCCTTGATGGACGGGACGTCGACCATTTCCGGGCCCTTGGAGTAGCTGACCGTGATGGTGGTGCCCGGCTGGACCGCACCGGAGGGATCGATGTTGGTGACGGTGCCTGGCGTCGCGTCGTTGACGACCTCGACACCGGTGACTTGCAGCCCCTTGCCAATCAGCTCATTGCGGACATCGTTGTACGGCCGCCCCAGGTAGGCGTCCGGGATCAGGTTGACCGCGGCCGGGGTGGATTCGGTCGGTGTCGCGGAGCTGGGCGTGGGGGTGGGGGTCTCGGTCGGGGAAGCCGACGACGCCGACGGCGTGGCACTGCTCGGTTTCGCGATGCTGGACGTGGCACTGCTCGTGGCCGGACCCTGCGAGGGGAAGAGGCTGCCGGCCTGGCTCAGGACCACACCGACCAGGGCGAACACCACCAGCAGGATCAGCGCAATCAGCGGCCACGTCCACGGGCTGCGTCCGCGGCGCTTCGGCTCCTCCTCCGGCTCGTCGTAGTCTTCTTCCTCCTCCTCCTGCACCCAGCTTCGCTCGGCCGCCAGGGCATCGGCGCGGTTGAGAGCGTTGCGGGCGCCGTAGCCGCTGGCTGCGGCAGCGCCGGCTGCCAGGCCTGCGGCCGCACCTGCACCGGCGGCGCCCACGACGGGCAGCGCGGACGTCGCCGACGTCGACTTGTCCTCCGCGGCGCTGGAGCCAATGACGCTGGTGGCCGCTGTGGGGACGTCGACGGGGGCCGTGATGGGCCCGGTGGCTGCCTCGAAAAGCAGCATGCCCGGTACGGCTGCGTGTGCGGCGGCGATATCACCGTTGCGGATGGCCTCGGCCGCCTCGGACAGCTTGATGGCGTCGGCCGGGCGGTTCTTCGGATCCTTGGCCAGCATGGACATCAGCAGGGCGCGGACGGGTCTGGGCAGTGTGTCCGGCAGGGGCGGAGGCGCATCGTTGACCTGGGCCAGCGCGATGGCGATCTGGGATTCCCCGGAGAACGGCCGGTGGCCCGTGAGGCACTCGTAGCCGATGACGCCGAGGGAGTAGATGTCCGAGGCTCCGGTGGCGGTCTGCCCCGTGGCCTGTTCGGGCGCCAGGTACTGGGCGGTGCCCATCACCTGGCCGGTCTGGGTCAGCGGAACCTGGTCGGCCAGGCGCGCGATGCCGAAGTCGGTGACCTTGACGCGGCCGTCGGGGGTGATGAGCAGGTTCCCCGGCTTGATGTCGCGGTGCACGAGGCCCTGGGCGTGGGCGACTGCCAGGGCCCGCGCCGTCTGGGCGATCATCGAAAGGGTGCGGTCCGGGGAAAGCACCTGTTCGTGCTCGATGATGCTGCTCAGCGGCTGGCCCGGAACCAGTTCCATGACCAGGTAGGCGGAACCCTCTTCCTCGCCGTAATCGAAGACGTTGGCGATGCCCACGTGGTTCAGCAGGGCGGTATGGCGTGCCTCGGCGCGGAAGCGCTGCAGGAAACCGGGGTCGCCCGTGTATTCCTCCTTGAGCACCTTGATGGCGACGATGCGGCCAAGGATCAGGTCTTTGGCTTTCCAGACTTCTCCCATGCCGCCGATCGCAATGCGCGTGGTCAGCTGGAATCTGCCGCCGAGGGTGATTCCCGAAGTAGGCCTCACTTATTCAACACCGCCTCAAAAATCTTCTTCGCGTTCGGACTGGTTAGGTTTGCGCCAGTGGTGATGTCTACGCCTTCCATGACGATGGTGACGGCCACTTGCGGGTCATTTGCCGGGGCAAACCCGGTAAACCAAGAATTGTTCAGGCCGTTGCCAAGTTCCGCGGTACCGGTCTTGCCGGCCACCTGGACGCCGGGCACGGCCGCACGGTGTGCGATGCCGTCGTCGACGACGCTGACCATCCACTCGTTGATCTGCCGTGCGATCTCCGGAGTCGTGGCGGTGCGCAGGGCCTGGGGTTTCGGTTCGTTGATCGTCCGCAGGTCGGGGGCGCGTACGGCCTTGATCAGGTTCGGCTGCATCTGCACTCCGTCGTTGGCGATCGCCGCCGTCATGGTGTTGATCTGCAGCGGCGTGGCGCGGACGTCGCGCTGGCCGATCGAGGACTGCGCCAGCCCGGCGTCGTCCAGCGGTTCGGTCGGGAAGAAGCTTGGGGCACTGTCCAGCTTGAGCTGGTCGCCGAAGTCCTGGCCGAAGCCGAATTTCTCCGCCTCGTCCGCGATGGCTTTCTGCTTCAGGTCCAGGGCGATGCTGGCGAACGGTGTGTTGCATGACTGCTGCAGGGCAAACGCGAACGACGCCGTCGTGCGCGTGTAGCAGTTGCCGCCCGCGTAGTTGGGCAGCTTGTAGTCGATGCCGGGGAAGGACATCTCGGCCGGGTTGGGCAGGTCGCTGTCCTTGTTGTACTTGCCCGATTTCAGCGCCGCAGAGGTGTCGATGAGCTTGAACACCGATCCCGGTGCCAGCAGCTCGCCCGTGGGTCCAGAGACGTTCTGGTTCAGGTTGATCCCGGGGACCTGGTTCAGCTCGGTGTAGTTGGCCTGTTCGGCGGCAGCGTCCTGGGTGGCAATCAGGTTGGGGTCATAGGACGGTTTGGACACCATGGCCAGGACCGCGCCGGTCTTCGGGTTGGTGACCACGATGTGCCCGCGAATGCCGTCCGGGATGAGGTCGTACGCCAGCTTCTGGAGCTTGGGGTCCAGGGTCAGCTCCACGGACGCGCCCTTGGGCTGGTTGCCGAGGAACAACTGGCCCACCCGGTCCAGGAACTGCTGGTCCGAGCTGCCGGCCAGGACATCGTTCATGGACTTCTCGAGTCCGGTGAGGCCGTAGTTCTTGGAGAAGTAGCCGGTGACGCCCGCGTAGAGCTCGGGCTGGGAGTAGGTCCGCTGGAATTTGCAGCTTTCCGTGGCGGGCACGGACTCTGCCACCGGGGTGCCGCCGACAATGATCGCACCGCGGTCGTTGCAGTAGTTCTGCAGGATGGCGCGCCTGTTCCAGGCGTTGGCCTTAAGCTCGTCGGCGCCAACCACCTGCACATAGCTGAGCGCGCCGAAGATCAGCACGAACATCGCGATGGCGGCAATCCATGAATTGCGGATGGCCTGGTTCACAGCTGTTTCACCGCCTCGGTGGGTGCGTCGGGACTGTTACGGGGATCCGGCGCCGGTTTGGCAGGCAGCACGGGGAAGTTCTTGCGCGCACCGGGTTCCTGGCCGGGCGGCAACGGCGTTGTATCCACCGGGCCGCGCGCAGAGTGCGAAATCATGAGCAGCAGACCCACAATGATCCAGTTCGCCAGGAGCGAGGACCCGCCGGCGGCGAGGAACGGCGTCGTAAGTCCGGTCAGGGGGATCAGGCGCGTCACGCCGCCGATCACCACAAAGCACTGCAGCGCGATCGCGAAGGAGAGCCCGGTGGCGAGCAGTTTGCCGAACGCGTCGCGGGTGCCCAGCGCGGCGCGGAAGCCCCGGGTGAACAGCAGCAGGTACATCAGGACGATCGCGAAGACGCCGATCAGGCCCAGTTCCTCACCAAAGGAGGCGATGATCATGTCGCTGTTGGCGAAGGGGACGAGGTTGGGCCGGCCCTGGCCGAGGCCGGTGCCGACCAGGCCGCCGTTGGCCATGCCGAACAGGCCCTCGACAATTTGGAGGCTGCCGCCGAACTGCCGGCCGTAGACCTCATCGGTGAACGCGTTGAGCCAGCCGTCGATCCGCAGGGCCACGTGCGAGAACACGCGGGCAGCGACGACGCCGCCGACGGCAATCAGCACGAGGCCGATGATAACCCAGCTGATGCGGCTCGTGGCGACGTAGATCATGACGAGGAACAGGCCGAAGAACAGGATCGAGGATCCGAGGTCACGCTGGAAGACCAGCACGCCGATGCTCACGAGCCAGGCGGTGATCATGGGGCCCATGTCCTTGAACCGCGGGAACTGCACCGGGCCGATCTTGCGGCCCGCCAGCAGGATGAGGTCCCGGTTCGACGACAGATAGCCGGCAAAGAAGATGGCCAAAGTGATCTTGGCGATTTCACCCGGCTGAAAGGTCATGGAACCGATCTTGATCCAGACGCTGGCACCCAGGACCTCTCCGGCGGAGACGCCGGGAACCAGCGGCAGGATGAGGAGCACGGCGCTGATGGCCAGGGAGATATAGGTGAAGCGGCGCAGGATCCGGTGGTCCTTGAGGAACCAAATGACCGCGATCGCGACCGCCATGGCCACCAGGGTCCAGCGCAGCTGGTTGTTGCCGGTGTCTTCGCCCACCCTGTCCAGCCGGTGGATCATGGCCAGGCCCAGCCCGTTAAGGGCGACCACGAGCGGAAGTATTACCGGGTCGGCATATTTTGCGCGGAGCCGCAGCACCACATGGAAGGCGAGGGCGGCCAACGCCAGGAGTCCGGACTGGAACCAGAAGTCGGTGTCAAACGCTTTTTGCCGGTCCACGCCCACGAGTGCCTGGGCACCAATCCCTACGGCGAGGGCGAGGACCAGGAGGACAAGCTCCACGTTTCGTCGTGGCCTGGGCACGGGGTCGATGGGTTTCATTTGGCCCCCTCGCAATTCGTAGTCGGGGTGGCGGATGGCGACGGCTTGGCCGCTCCAGGGGAGGCTGTGGCACTTGGCGACGCCGTGGAGCCCGGCTTGGCCGTGGTGCCGGGTGAGGGGGTGGCACCGGCGGCCGTCGCTGCGGGGGACGGGGTGAGGCATTCATCGGCCGGGGCGGTCGTGCCGGTGCGTTCCAGGTTTTTGACGATCCGCTGCGCGTCGTAGAGGTCGCGGGCGGGCACAGTCTGGCGCACCCGCTGCTGCGAAAATTCGGGAAGGTCGGACATCTTGATATCGGTTACCGCTTCGAGAGTGGAAAGCTGGATGGGCCCGAGACGCTGGGAGACGCCGTTGAAGATGGCCACATGCTGATCGTGTTCGCCGATGTAGTAGCGCGTCTGGGTCCAGGCGTAGCCAAGCCAGAGTCCGACGGCCAGCAGCGCGACGATCGCGGCGGCAATGGATACGGTAAGCCACCGGCGCGGCCGTCCGGCGGGCCTGAAGTCGTCTGCCTCCTCGCGGTCCTGTTCGGACTTGTGCGTGAGGACCGTGGCCGCGCGCCGGGCCACGGTGCGTCCGGCGATGGAAGGAATGGACCCTGATTCCGCCGCTGCGGCGGCGGCCCCGACAAGTTCGTGCGGGCGCATGGAGAGTTCTTCCCGCAGGACTTCGGCCGAGAGGTGTTCGCCCAGATGCGGGTCGGTGGTGGTCTCGGGTTCCTTGCCCTCGGCGGCCTTCTGTGTGGCGGCGGCCGGCGATGTGCCGTCGGCCGGGGACCCTGGGGCCGGGTCGGCCGGCGGCCCCGAGGCTCGTGCCGCGGCGGACAGCGCGGCGGACCCGGTGTCCTGGGCGGAGTTGTCCTTCTTTACGGACTCGCCGGGGGTTTTCGCGGCACCAACGGTGCTGCCGGCCAGGGGCCCGGCCAGGGGTCCGGCCGGGGCGGCGGGCGCTGACGTCCCGGCGGCCGCTGCGGGCGCGGGCACGACGTCGACGGCGGCGGTCCGGACGTCATCGCGTGTCGGCTCGGCGATGTCGAGTACCACCACGGTCACGTTGTCCGGGGCGCCGGCCTCCAGCGTGAGTTCAACCAGCAGTTCGGCGCATTCGCCCAGGTCCTTCGTCTCCCGGACGGTGCGCTCCACGACGTGGCCGGCCACATAGTTCAGGCCGTCCGAGCAGAGCAGCCATCGTTCCCCGGCCTGGACTGCTAGTGTGTCAAGATCCAGCTCCGGGCTGGCATCGACGTCGCCCAGCACGCGCATGAGGACGTTCTTGTGCGGATGCGTTTCGGCCTCTTCGGGGCGGAGCCTGCCCTCATCGATGAGCCGCTGGACAAAGGTGTGGTCGACACTGACCTGTTCGAACTCGCCGTCGCGCAGCCGGTAGGCCCGGGAGTCGCCGATGTGGGCGAAGTGGAGCTTTCCTTCGGCGAGGAGCAGGGCCGTGACCGTGGTGCCCATCCCGGCGAGCTTGGGATTCATGTGCACCAGTTCGGACAGCAGGGAGTTGGCCGTCTGGATTTCGTCGGCGAGCACGGTCCCGGCGTCGCCGTCGTAGTCGTCGTGGTCCAGGTGGATCATGTCCAGGACGGTCGCGGCGGAGGCGACGTCGCCGCCGGCATGGCCACCCATGCCGTCGGCGACGACGGCGAGGTGCCGGCCGACGTAGGCGGAGTCGTCATTCTTGGCGCGTATGCGGCCGACGTCTGACCGCGCGGCGTAGCGCATGATGAGCGGCCGCTTCGGGGCAGTTGGCTTGCCTTCGGCCCTGTCTGCGGGAAATTCCGGGGCAGCCACGGCTACGGCCTCAATTCGATGACCGTCTTGCCGATTCTCACGGGGACGCCCAGCTCCACCGGGAGGGCCCGGGTCAGCTGCTGGTCTGCCAGATATGTGCCATTAGTGGAGCCGAGGTCCTCGATGAACCAGCGGCTGCCCTGCGGGAACAGGCGGGCATGGCGGCCCGAGGCGTAGTCGTCCTCCAGGACCAGGGTGGCTTCCTGTGCCCGGCCAAGGAGGATGGGGCTCGCCGCGAGGGCGATGGTGGTGCCCTTCAACGGTCCCTCGGTCACGATCAGCTGGCGGGCCTGTTGTTTGACGGGGGCGGGCGGCGGTTCGGCAAGGGAAGGATTCTTGCGCACCTGGCGTGCCGTGGGGGCACCGGCCGCCGCCTTGCGGCCGATCATCAGGTCGCGGCGCATGGCCGAGACAATGCTGAAGATCAGCACCCACAGGAGGATGAGGAACCCGAAACGCAGGGCCGTGATGGTCAATTCGCTCATGCGTGGCCGCCTGGGTGGGCGGGCAGTAGGCGGAAGATGATTTTGGTTCGTCCCATCATGATCGTGGCGCCGTCAGCAAGATCCGAACTGCCCACGATCTTTTGGCCGTTGACGTAGCTGCCGTTCGTGGAGCCGAGATCGATCGCCTGGGCCGTACCAGGCCCAGTCCGGATTTCCAGGTGGCGGCGCGAAACGCCGGTGTCGTCAATAAGGATGTCTGCTTCGGAGGACCGTCCGAGGACGATTGAGGGCGCGTTCAGCGAATAGCGCTGGCCGTCGATGTCCAGTACAGGCTGAAGCTGTGTCGGCTGGCGTGTCGGAGCCGCGGGTACGTTGCCGTGAATACCCGGCTGCGCCGGGACGGAAGGGGCGGAGGCTTTCTCGGTCCGCGAGGTGATGTCGAAATTCCCGGCGCGGTGCTCCTCATCGCGGCGGAAACTGATCCGGACCGGGCCCTGGAGGGTGTAGCCCTGGCTGCGGACATGGTTGATGACGACGTCGCACAGTTCCTCCGCGAGCGGTGTGCCCCATTCCTGGGCGCGCTGGAAGTCCTCGCTGCTGAGGAGTACGTCAAAAACGTTAGGGGCCAGGGTGCGTCCCGCGGCGATCGTGATGGCCTTGTTGTCCACCTCGGTGCGGAGGCGGCTCGCGATCTCGACAGGCTCAACCTGGGCGCGGGAACCGGTGGAGAAGACTCCGCGGACGGCCTTTTCGATGCCGCGCTCGACTTTGTCCAGCAATCCCATGGTCTTTCTCCTTTCCTGTTGGCTGCGGGGCAGCGTTCGTTCCGGAACTCGGTTTCCAACTTTTGCGAGCCCGCGCTCAGCGGACACTCCTACATCAGATACTACTGGGCGTGTCTGGGAATGGCCTCAACGGACGCCGCCGGGGCGACGTCAAAATGAGTGCCCGCCGCGCCCTGACGTGCGCGGACACCGCCGCCGGGACTGCCGCGGCGGGTCCCCGCTTGACGCCCGGCGGCGGGGCAAGCGTGGCCGGCAAACGACCCCATTCAGGGGGCTCTGGGGCTCGATTGGTGTTTTCCGGCAATTGTCCGTTATGCTTGATCTCGCTGCTTTTACGAGGTTGGCGGTCCGGGAAACCGGCCCTATCCGAGTGGAAGAAGTTGCGCGCGAGTGGCGGAACGGCAGACGCGCTGGCTTCAGGTGCCAGTGTCCGAAAGGGCGTGGGGGTTCAAATCCCCCCTCGCGCACGCAATCGAAAGAACCCCGGTCTTGGACCGGGGTTCTTTTGTTTAACCCGCACGGGGGCAGCCGGCGTCGGGGTTTCCCGGTTTCCCCACATTCGAAGGCTTCCTCCGGCGTGTTGCGCCGACCCGCCGGTGTGGGGCGGCGCCGGTCCGTCAAAAGTGGGGAAACTGCGCAGCAGCGGACCACGCGGCAAGACCACGCGGCAAGACCGCTAGGCTGCCCGCAGTGCCCCGAGCCCGGCGAGGAGTGCCTCGAGTCCCAGCTTGAAGGCGACGTCGGCCGGCTTTTCATGGCCTTCCTCGGCCAGGCGCTGGACGGCGGCGGTGAAATGCGGTGTCGACGCGGCCATGGTGCCGGAATCGAAGATGTCCGCGGGTGCCGTGACGTCGTAGGCGGAGCCAAAGATGAACGATTCGATCGCGACAATGGCCGGGACGATGCGCTCCTGCGGAAAGCCTGCGCGGCTGAAACCGGCACTGACGGCCTCATACATGGCCAGTGTCTTGGGCGCGTCGGTCACGGGCAGTACGGCAATGACGGGAATCAGCGGGGTGTGCTTGGAAAATACGTCGCGGTAGCTCCAGGCCCAATCCCTCACGGCCTGTTCCCAGTCCCCGGCCTCGAAGGCGGTGACGTCCACGAACGAGGTCAAGTGGTCCTGGACGAGGACCAGCACGTCCCGTTTGGACGAGACATGGTTGTACAGCGCCGAGGGAGCCACGTTGAGGGTCCTCGCCAGGGCAGCCATGGTGAACCCGTCGTAGCCGCTCTTGCCAATCAGCTGCAGGGCCGCCACGGTGATGCCGTTCTGGTCCAGCACTGCCGCGGCGGGCCGTCCCGCGCGGCGGCGGGGCCTGGCTGCGGGGCCGTGCGGATCGGCGGGGGCGCTGGTTGCTGCCGTCATTCCGGGCCTTTCTTCTCTGCTTGGCTTCTCGGTTTGGCTGGCGGGTTCGGGGTGAGCCCGTTCTGCCCCTACTTTACGGGCGAAATTCATTAGGCGGAGGGTCTTCCCCGAAGCGTGTGGAAGGTCTATCATTCTAAATGAACGCCATTCATTTTGTGGTCCGCATCACTCTAGCGGCCACGGGGAGGAACATCATGCTGGAACTTGACCGCGACGTCGTCATCGTAGGAGCCGGCCCGTCAGGCTTGACCGCCGCCCGCGAGCTGAAGAAGGCCGGACTCAGTGTGGCCGTGCTCGAGGCGCGGGACCGCGTGGGCGGCCGGACCTGGACCGACACGGTTGACGGGGCCATGCTCGAGATCGGCGGCCAGTGGGTTTCGCCGGACCAGACGGGGCTCCTGGGGCTCCTTGATGAGCTCGGACTGCAGACCTATTCCCGCTACCGCGACGGCGAATCCGTCTACATTGGCGCGGACGGCAGGCGCACCCTGTACACCGGTGACACCTTCCCGGTCAGCGAAACCACCGCCGTCGAAATGGACAAGCTCACGGCCCTGCTGGACTCCCTGGCCGCGGAGATGGCTCCCGAGGAGCCGTGGGCCCACCCCAAGGCCCGCGAGCTGGACACTATCTCCTTTCACCACTGGCTGCGGCAGAACTCAACAGATGAGGAAGCCTGCAACAACATCGGCCTGTTCATCGCCGGCGGCATGCTGACCAAACCGGCCCACGCCTTCTCCGCCCTGCAGGCCGTCCTCATGGCTGCCTCGGCGGGGTCCTTCACCAACCTCACGGATGAGGACTTCATCCTGGACAAGCGGGTTGTCGGCGGGATGCAGCAGGTTTCGCTGCTGCAGGCCGCGGAACTGGGCGACGACGTCGTCCTCGGCAGCCCGGTCCGCACCATCAACTGGGCCAATGACGCGAGCGGAGGCTACCGTGTCACTGCCGTCTCCGACCGGGCCACGGTGAACGCACGTTTCGTCATCATGGCCGTGCCGCCAAACCTCTACACCCGGGTGTCCTTTAACCCGCCGTTGCCCCGCCGCCAGCACCAGATGCACCAGCACCAGTCACTTGGCCTGGTCATCAAGGTCCACGCCGTCTACAGCAGCCCGTTCTGGCGCGAAGACGGCCTGTCCGGGACGGCCTTCGGCGCCGGCGCCATTGTGCAGGAGGTCTACGACAACACCAACCACGAGGACCCGCGCGGCACGCTGGTGGGCTTTGTCTCGGATGAGAAGGCCGACGCCATGTTCGAGCTCAGCGCGGAGGACCGCCGCCGCGCCATCCTCGAGTCGATTGCGTCCTTCCTCGGCGAAAAGGCCCTGGATCCCGAGGTTTACTACGAGTCCGACTGGGGTTCGGAGGAATGGACCCGGGGGGCTTACGCCGCCAGCTACGACCTTGGCGGACTGCACCGCTACGGCAAGGACCAGCTGACGCCGGTCGGGCCGATCTACTGGTCCTGCTCGGATCTTGCGGCCGAGGGCTACCAGCATGTTGACGGCGCCGTCCGGATGGGGCAGCTCACGGCGGCCCGGATCGTCGCTGCTGCGGACCGTGCGTCCGTCGCCTCGTAGAGAATCCCAACAATTCAGTTGAATGCAGTCCAGTTCAGTTAGGAGAGCGGCCAGATGCGTTACGTAGTGGGGTATTCAGCCAATGCCAGGGGCCATGATGCGGTCAATCTGGCCGTCTCCCTGGCGCTCGGGCGGGGGGCGAGCCTGGACCTTGTGCTGGTGGTGCCCGAAGTGCAGCAGTCCGGGCACGCCCTCGCGCCGAAGGCCGGCTTCGAAAATCTGCTCACCGAGCAGGCCCAGGAGTGGCTCGACCAGGCCCTGGCGCTGGTTCCATCCAGTGTCCCGGCGCAGGCACACATCCGCAGCCATGATTCCGACGCGCACGCACTGATCGAGGCGGCCGAGGAATTGGGCGCGGACATGCTCATCATCGGGGCCACCAGCACCGGACTCTTCAAACGGTTCACGATCGGGTCGGTGGCCAGTGCATTGCTCCACGCCTCGACCGTTCCGGTGGCCCTGGCACCGCACGGCTATCACCGCCAGGAGGCTCTGACCCGGATCAGTTGCGGGCTCGGAACCCGGGCCGGTGCGGAGAAGCTGCTCGAATTCGCCCTAGGCATGGCGTCGAACCGGGACGTGCCACTGCGGGTGGTGTCGCTTCTGGCCCTCGACGGCGACGCGGCCGATTCAGCCGACGCGGCCCGGGAGTATGCGGCCAAGTGCCTTGCCGACGCACTGGCTGCCGGCGGGCCGGCAGTCCCGGGGGAGGCGAAGGCGGAGGTCCCGGGGGAGGCCAAGACGGAAGCCCAGGTGGAGGCGAAGACGGAAATCGTCGTCGCCCACGGGCGCAGCATCGAGGAAGCCGTGGACCGCCTGGACTGGGAAGACGGCGAGGTCCTGTTGATCGGATCCAGCCGGCTTGCCAAGGGCCGGTCCATCTTCCTCGGCAGCACAGCGGGCCGCATTCTGCGCGCCCTGCCGGTGCCGATGATCGTGGTCCCCAGCGACTATGAACTCAAGCACCTCAATCATTCAGCGTCGAGTGACACCCCCCGAGAGGCACAACAATGAGCGCAGACCATGCGATGTCCAAGCCGTCGCAGACAGGACAGCACACAGGACAGCACACCGAACAGCAGCACGGACTGAGTGAGAAGGGCCTGAAAGCAGGATCGGTGGGGCTCATTGGCGCCGTCGTCATCGGCATTTCCTGTATCGCCCCGGCATACACCCTCACGGCCGCCCTGGGTCCCACCGTGGCCGAGGTCGGCGTGCAACTGCCGGCGATCTTCCTGGTGGGCTTTATCCCCATGCTGCTGGTGGCCTTCGGCTACCGGGAGCTGAACAACGCCATGCCCGACGCCGGGACCTCCTTCACCTGGGCGTCGCGGGCGTTCGGCCCCTGGATTGGCTGGATGGGCGGCTGGGGACTCATCGCCGCCACCATCATCGTGCTCTCGAACCTGGCCGCCGTAGCGGTGGACTTCTTCTACCTCATGCTGGCGCAGATCTTCGGCAATCCCGAACTCGCCGACCTCACCACCAACCTGCCGCTGAATATCGCGACCACGCTGGTGTTTATCGCCCTCGCGTGCTGGATCTCCTACCGCGGCATGGAAACCACCAAGACCGTCCAGTACGTTCTCGTGGGATTTCAGTTGCTGGTCCTCGCCTGGTTCTCGATCTCAGCGTTCAGCCACGTCGCCAACGGAACCGCCTTTGACGCCACGGCCATCTCCCCGGACTGGTTTAACCCGTTCGCCGTGGGATCCTTCTCCGCCTTCGCCGCCGGCGTTTCGCTGTCCATCTTCATCTACTGGGGCTGGGACGTCACGCTGACCATGAACGAGGAGACCAAGAACCCGGAGAAAACGCCGGGACGTGCCGCCACGATCACCGTGCTGGTCATCGTGATCATCTACATGACGGTTGCCCTGGCCACGCTGAGCTACGCCGGCGTCGGCGACACGGGGCTGGGCACCGGCAACCCGGAGAACCAGGGCAGCATCTTCGCCGTTCTGGCGGGACCGGTAATGGGCCCGTTCGCCATCCTGATGTCCCTGGCTATCCTGAGCAGCTCCGCCGCGTCTCTGCAGTCCACATTTGTCTCGCCGGCGCGCACCCTGCTGTCCATGGGCCATTACCGGGCGCTGCCGCAGAAGTTCGGCAGGATCAGCCCCACATACAAGTCGCCGAGTTATGCCACGATCGCCTCTGCCATCGCGGCCGCGGCGTTCTATGTCATCACCCGGACCACGTCGGAAAACGCACTGTGGGACACCATCACGGCCCTGGGTATGATGATCTGCTTCTACTACGGCATCACCGCGTTGGCCTGTGTCTGGTTCTTCCGCGCCGAGGCGTTCAGCGGAGCGAGGGCCTTCTTCTTCAAGTTCCTCGCGCCACTCCTGGGCGGCGTCATCCTGCTGGTCATGTTCGTCAAGACCGCCTACGACTCCATGGATCCCGCGTACGGATCAGGGTCGTCGATCGGCGGTGTGGGGCTGGTCTTCATCCTGGGCATGGGCGTCCTCCTGCTGGGCGTGGTGCTCATGCTGGTCATGGCCAAGCTCCGCCCCGAGTTCTTCAGGGGCCAGGTCCTGACCCGCGGGCACTGAGTCCACTGCCGGTTCAGGGAAGGTCCCGGGAAGGTCTCCGGCCGGCAGCCATTGGAAAGTAAGCACACTTACCAATAGGCTGTCCGGAGGGGGACCTTCCTCCGTTGGAACCAGAACGAGGTGAGAGCATGTCGGATGCCGAAAGCATCAGCAAGGTCACGGACATCATCAACGATTCGCACATCGGAATGTTCACCACCATCAACGAAGCAGGCGCGCTCGTCAGCCGGCCACTGGCCGTCCAGGAGGTCAAAGACGACGGCGACATGTGGTTTTTCACGTCGGCGACCACCTCTCAGGTGGCCCACATCCGCGCCAACCCGGCGGTGAACGTCTCCTTCGGCAAGCGCACCGAGTGGGTTTCGGTGGCCGGGACCGCTGAAGTGGTCACTGACCGGCAACTGATCCACGACATGTGGAATCAGGTGGTGGAGGCCTGGTTCCCGGACGGGCCGGACACCCCTGAGGTGGTCCTGCTCCACGTCGACTCGGACTCCGCCGAGTACTGGACCAGCCCGGGCGGCACGGCGGCCACCGTGCTGCAGTGGATCAAGTCCAAGGTGACCAACAGCCGGATGAGCGTGGGCAACAGCGGAACGGTCGAGCTGTAGCGCGCCGAACCCGGGCCACCGCCCGGTCTCACCGGTGGATATTGCCGCTCGATATCACCGCTCTGTATCACCGCTCAGAGCCGATGACGGCCGATCGGGACCGGACTGTTCCTAGTCGGTGATTTTCAGGCCGGTGCCCCAGTTGAAGGTTGGATACGCGGGGTTGGCCTGCAGCGCCATGACCAGCAGCATGAAGCCCTCGAGTTCTCGGGCGTGACGCAGTCCGCCCACCTGGAGCGGACGCAGCCCGGCGGCTTCGGCGAAGACCGCAACCTCGTTGCGGGCCTCTTCGGAGTCCGAGGCGATGAAGACATCCATCGGCTGGCCGCCGGCTGCCCCGGACCCGAGCGGGCCGGCAAAGGTGGTGTTGAAGGCTTTCACCACCCGTGCGCCCGGGAGCAGTTCGGCGATTTCCTCCGCCGCCGACGTCCCCGGGGCGACCACCAGCGAGTCGAAGGTTTCGGTGTCAATCGGATTGCTGATGTCCACCACCGTCTTGCCGCTGAGCGTGTCGCCGAAATGCGTGGCAACTTCCCTGGCCGGGCCGAAGTACAGCGCGAGGACGACGATGTCTCCCTCGGGAACCTCGCTCAGGCCGCCGGAGCTGGTGGTGCCGCCAAGTTCAGCAGCGAGCTTGGCGGCATTCTCCGGCGTCCGGTCCAAGATCTGGACGGAGCGCCCGGCGGCGACAGCCCGGGTTCCGATCGCCCGTGCCATATTGCCGCTGCCGATGATCGTGATGTCAGTCATGATGGAACCTTTCCAAGGTGGCCGCGAACTGCCGGATCGGCAATTCCGGGGAATCAGCCGTGCGCGTGGTCCGGGCCAGGCGGCCCGGCGGCGCTGACGCCGGCCGCGCGTTCGGCGGCAGCGAGGGCATGTTCCAGCCGTTCCACGGCCGGGGCGTAGGCGGCATCGGTGCAGGCGCGGTCCGTACGGCCGCCGAGGCCCTCGGCGGCCTTGATCGCCCGGATCAGTGCCGCGGTTTCTGGTTGCCGGGTATCGCTCATCGCGGGATAGTCAATCGAGAACCCCGGATCCAGTTCGTACCGCTGCCATCGGGCGAGGGCGCTCCGGTGCCGTGCGGCGGCCGCCTCGTTCAAGAGCCGGGTTTCCCGGCTGGCCCGGCGGGCTTCCTGCCGGCGGAGCAGCCGGGGTGCCGCAGCGACGGCCGCCAGGGCAGCCCCCGCGGCCAGCATCCCGAGCGCCAGGCCGGCCCAGGGCCATGTGGAAGAGGCCAGGACGATGGCGGGCACAATGACGGCGAGTCCGGCGAATGCGTCCCAAAACGCGCCGTCCGCGCCTTCGGAAGGCCCGTCGTCGGCCGCCAGGTGCTTGCGGGCGAAATAGACCGAGGCGAACGCTGCCCCGGCAACCAGAATGGCGAGGGCCAGGAACTGCCAGGCCGCGAGGGCGCCGGATAGTGAAAGCGTCATTGCACACCTCCCCGGAACGGTCCCGGGCGGGCGCTGTTCCGCTAGTTCCATTGGAATCCCTGGCGGCGGGGCCGTCAATGCCTGCCGGGCCGGGGCAATGCCCGGCGCCAGCGCGGACGCAAACCCAGGCGCCAGGGCCGGTGCGGAGGCCGCGTCGCGGTTCCTACGCCGAGCCTCCCGGCGTAGCCTAGGGGCCATGCGACTGAAAATGTGCAGTATCCACGTCAAGGATCCAGCCTCGGCCCATGAGTTCTACACCGGCACGCTGGGCTTCGAAACGCTGATGGCCATGCCGGAGCACAACCTCTTCATCATCAAGGATCCGGATGGTGCCGGAGGCGCCGGACTGCTGCTGGAACCCAGTGACAACCCGATCGGCGCGGCCTACATGAACGGTCTGCACGACGCCGGGATTCCCGCGATCGTCTTTGGCGTGCCGGACGTGCGCGCCGAATACGACCGGCTGGCGGCCAAGGGCGTGATGTTCCAGGGGGAACCGTCCGAGGGGCCCGGCGGGACCAGTGTGGTGTTGGATGACGGCTGCGGGAACTTCGTGCAGCTGCACCAGGACTAGATGCCGGACCACCGCGCCCTGACTCTGCCTAACGGCTCGTCTTGTCCTTGTCCGGGTGCTCGTCGCCGATATGGCCCGGTGCATTGGCGGCCAGGACCCGGGCCACGAAGGAGGCATACTCCTCCATATAGTGGCGCAGCAACCCGGCCGTAGCCTCGTCCTTGACCTCACCGTCCTCGCCGTAGGCCTCCGGGACGAAGCGGATGTAGGCCTCCGGAGCATTCAGCTGCGGCGCGTCGAGGAAGCTCAGCACGCTGCGGAAAGAGGACTGCATCACGGCCGTCCCAATGCCGCCGGGGGAGGCGCCGATGATGCCGGTGGGCTTGCGGGCGAAGGAGTTCGTGCCCCAGGGCCGGGATCCCCAGTCGATGGCGTTTTTGAGCGCTCCGGGGATGGACCGGTTGTATTCGGGCGAGACGAACAGTACGCCGTCGGAAGCCGAGATGGCATCTTTGAGGGCCCGCCCAACGGGTGGGAAAGCGGCATCAAAATCCGGGCTGTACAACGGCAGATCCCTGATGGGGATCTCCGTGAACTCCAGTTCCGCGGGTGCAAGCCGGATCAGCGCCCTGGACAAGGTGCGGTTGATGGAATTGCTCGAGAGGCTCCCGACAAAATATCCGATCTTGAAGCCCATGGCCTTGTTCCTTCCCGATACGCCGCCGGTGGCAGGTGAATTGGGATGCGGAGGGGATCGGACCGGCGGCCCCGACCCATTCCGCGAGCGTAGTCCTGCGTCCGCGGGTTTGAAAAGAGGGGCCGGGAGAAAGCGCGTGCCGCTATTCGGCCTTGGCGCGGGCTTTCTTGGCGTCCTTCTTGGCGGCCTCGTCCTTGACCCGCTGGGCCTCGGCGCGGACGGCGGCGTGGGTGGCGCGCTCGGCCACCAGCCAGGCCGGGGGAGCCTGAAGCAGTGCGGTGATTTCCGCCGTCGTCAGCGCTTCCTCAACACCACCGCGGGCCAGGCCGGCGATGGAGACGTTGAGCTTCTGCGCGACCACGGGGCGCGGGTGCGGGCCGTTGCGGCGCAGTTCCGCGAGCCACTCGGGCGGGTTGGCCTGGAGATCGGCAAAATCAGCGCGGGTGATGGTTGAATCCTGGAACTCCTGGGGTGTCGCCGGCAGGTAGATGCCAAGCTTCTTGGCAACGGTGGCCGGTTTCATGGACTGGGAGTTTGCAGAGGTCATAGTCCAAGGGTATCTGCCGGCACGCCCGCAGGGCACCAACCCAGCACCAACCCAGTACCAAACCAGCGCCGGATCAGCACGGTGCCGCCATCGAGGCGGACCCCCGCGCCACCCCGGGCGGTACTGTGAACATGTGTCCGCAGCAGAAGAACCATCCCAGACCCCCGACGAAACCGCCGTCGTCCCAGCCGTCGCAGTCGGGCGGGAGCTGCGCTTCGCGTACGTGGCCGGTGTGACACCGGGCAAATGGATCCGCCGCTGGGAGGAACGGATGCCCGATGTTCCGCTGCACTCCTTTATGTCCGACGACGGCGCGCAACTGTCCGTGCTCCGCGACGGTTCCGCGGACCTGAGTTTCGTCCGGCTCCCGGTGGAACGCGAGGGCCTCAGCGTGATCCCGCTCTACGAGGAGCAGCCGGTGGTGGTGGCACCGAAGGGGCACGAGGTCTCCTTGTTTGAAGAAGTGGACCTGGCGGACCTGTCTGCCGAGACGTTTCTCGATGTGCAGGAGCTCGGCGGACCCGCGATGGCGCTGCAGGTGGTGGCGTCCGGTGCCGGGCTGGTGATCCTGCCGATGTCCGTGGCCCGGCACTTCAACGTCAAGGACACCGTGGCGCGGAAACTCACGGGGGCGCCCGGCACGGAGATCGCCCTGGCCTGGCCGAGCGACGCCACGGACGAGGTCATCGAGGAATTCATCGGTATTGTCCGCGGACGCACCGCCGCGAGCTCCCGCCAGCCCTCGGCGCAGCAGGAGAAACCCAAACGCGAGCCCAAGCCGGACCGGCGCGGCACCGGAGCCGCCAAGAAGCCCAAGGTGGCGCAGCGTTACGCACCCAACCCGGACAAGGGCCGCGGCAAGGGATCCCGGAAAAAGGGGAAACGCTAGGCCTTACTACGAGGGGCGCCACGATTGCGGCCTCCCGCAGATGATTCGGACCTATCGTTGGAACACGACCCCGCGATCAAAGGATTTGCCGTGGACACTCAGGTTCCCCAGTTCGATGGCGTGCACCACCTCAAACTCCCGGTCAGTGATCTCGACCGCAGCCGCGAGTGGTACCAGAGCCGGCTTGGTTATGCCGTTGCGATGGAGTTCCGCGAAGATGGCAAAGTCATGGGCCTTGCTCTTAATCACCCGGATGGCGGACCGAGACTGGCCCTGCGGCTGGACCCCGGCAAAGCGGCGGCCTCTTCCGGATTCGATTACTTCTCCATAGGCGTTCCGACCAAGGCGGCAATTGACCAGCTCTCCGCGCGGCTGACGCAGTTGGGGGACGCCCATGCTGGCGTCCAGGTCGCTTCTCTGGGGTGGATTCTGCCCGGTCTCTCGGACCCGGACGGACACGAGATCCGCTTCTACACCACGGAGTCCCACAAAAAAGCGCCCGACGGGAAGGTCTATGTTGTGGAGAATGCCCGGCAGACGACGACGCACCGAAACCAGGAACGGTTGTCTCAGTGACCACTCAAGGTTGAACCCACCGATGACATTCCGGACTATCTACTGCCCGTCGATTGGCAGACGCTGGTGTGGAGTCCTTCCTCGACCGCCCGGAGGAAGCGTGCTCAGCGCCTCGCCTCGTACCTGGTCAGGACCACGCCGCCGGGAAACGTCCGCGTCTCCACCAGGTCCAGGTTCACCCAACTGTCCAGCGCGGTGAAGAACGGAGTGCCGCCGCCCACCACGACCGGATGGGTGACCAGCACGTACTCGTCGATCAGCCCGGCCCGCATGGCCGCCCCGGCGAGCGATGCGCCGCCGACGCTCATCGGGCCGCCGTCCCCGGCCTTGAGCCGGGTGATCTCGGCGATCGCGTCGCCGGTGACCAGGCGGGTGTTCCAGTCGACCTTGTCGATCGTCGAGGAGAACACCACCTTCGGTGTGTCCCGCCAGTTTCTTGCGAACTCGATCTCCGCCGCGGTGGCGTCGGGCTGCTGGTCGCCGGTCGGCCAGTAGGAGCTCATGGTCTCCCAGAGCTTGCGGCCGTACAGCGACAGGCTGCTAGCCCGCTCCTGGTCGAGCCACCACTGGAACAGTTCGTCGCTCGGCCCGCCCCAGCTGATGTCGTCGCCAGCCGCGGCGATGTAGCCGTCCAGGGTCAGATTCATGCCGTAGATCAGTTTTCGCACGGCGCCAGCCTTCCGTCTTGTCGTGGTCGAGGGCGTCATTGAACTCTGCCGTCCCGCACATGATCGGCAGCATCCTGTCCCTCATGGAGCCACCGTAACTGCCCATGATCTGGTTGCCATAGCCTTCGGTCCGCGTTTCAACTGAGCTGCCCGGTGAAGGCTCCTCGAACGGGTCACTCCGGCGGTTTGCTATCACCCGAACTTCGTCCATTCTCCTTCGGAAACCACCACGACGGAGCCGTCGACGACCTTGATAGCTGTCTGCTCGTCGATGGCATAGGCCGGGCCGCCGAGGTCGGCGGCCCACCGCTCTGCGTGGGCCAGAGTGTTGGTCGGGAAAGCGTTCAAGTGCGGGAAGATCGAAAAGTCCACCACCCCCAAGGTGCGGTCGTCCGGCGCGGACGGCCACTCGACGAAGTACTTCCCGATCCGGGGCGTCATCACCATGCTCCCGGCACTCACTCCCACCCACACCGTGTCCGGCAGCGACGGCAGCAGGTCGGCCAGCCCGGACTCACGCATCCAATGGCACAGGTACGTCGCGTCGCCGCCGTCGACCAGGAGCACGTCGGCCTCCCGAAGCCAGGGGACCCATCGCTCCGCGCCGATGGTGGGCAGCGCGGTGAGCTCAAGAACGCCGAGCGTCGCCCAGCCCAGGCCGGACAAGTGACGGGAGCCGGGCTCGGCGGCCAGGAGGCCCCGCACCGATGCCGGTCCGCACATCGGGTGACCCCACTGCGCTGTCGGGACGACCAGGGCGTGGCACTGGGCGATCGGCTTGTTGAGAAGCTGCACGAGCGCCGAGTGGATGCTCGGGTTCGTCACGCCGCCTGACGTAAGCAAGAGTTTCAAACGTGCCCCCAAAGTTCGCGCGGATGGTGGATGTGCCTGAAAACGCGGGACCGGGCTGGAACTCACGGTCGATTTGGTAAGCCCCGCCGGCCTCGCGCTCGGCCCTTCAATAGGGACACACCCAGCAAGACCTTGTCCAGAGTTCGCTTGGACGCAAATCTCAAGTTGGCCTGGCTAGCCACGTAGGCTACCGCGAAGACACAACTATTGGGGGTAATCAGTGAACAACATCGAAGTCTTTGGCGTCTCGTACGTCCTCTATCTGATCTTCACTGCCGTGCTGATCGGCTTGGCACTGTACGTTCTGATCCTCGTGATCGTCTTTCTCCGGCTGCGTATTGCCGAGCTGAAGCGCGCCCTGCCTCCCAAAGGACACGCAGAGAGGCAATGACTGAAGTCAGGCGCACTGGCCCCTCACCCTCCTCATTCAGAGACCGGGCGATCACGGAACGCCGCCACGAGGCGCCGAACTCCACACGCCAGGGGTGCCGCCCGCTACTTGGCGCAGGCGTCCTGAAGGGCCTTGACGGATTCGGCCGGAACCTGGTCGCCGGAGTCGGCGATCTGGCGCAGCGGGGTGGTGATCTCAGCGGGTGCACCCGCGGCTTCCGCGCTGGTGACAAGACCGCCCAGCAGTTCCTTGTCCTTGGCGCTGACCAGGCCGTTCTTCACGATGGCGCAGGCCTGCTTCTTCACTTCATTGCCGGCCGCCGTCGCAGCCCGTGACGCCCCGTCGTTGACGGCCTTTTCGGTAGCGTCCTGCACTTGCCCACAGCCGGTAAGTCCGATCAAGAAGGCGGCAGCGGCAAGGGCGGCGAGACGTCGTTTCATCCACCCACCCTAACAAGCGCGGCTTGTGCCGGCCTGAGGAAAAAGGGCAAACGCCAGGCCGTAGCCGTGTGGGCACCGGCGCGCATAGGCTCGGTGAGTGGACATCGTCGAGTTCCTGACCGCGCGCATTAGAGAAGACGAAGCCGTCGCCCTAAAGCTGCTCGGCGACCCCACGCTTGCCGTCTCCGGCGAGTGGTATGAACGCCGCCTGCTCCGTGAGTGCGAGGCCAAGCGCCAGCTCATCGGCATCATTGAATCCGCACGCCAGTCCGTGCTGGCCATGTTGGTCAGCCAGGAACCCGCCGAGGCCGGATGGGTGCCGGACGTCATCGAATGGACCACGCTCTCCCTGCACACCCTGGCGCTGCCGTATGCGGACCACCCCGAATTCCAGGCGCACTGGCGGATCACCGGATAGGGCTGTCAGGGGTTAGCTCCTGAGATGCTGACGGGTCCCGGAAACCTGCAGGAAATCTCCGCGGCCTACTCTGGTCACACCGCGGCTTCTGCGGTCCGCCAGTCGGCTGGTTCTTGAAGGGATACCGTCATGCACCTCTTGCCCCGTGAGCAGGAAAAGCTCATGATCGTGGTCGCGGCGGATCTCGCCCGCCGCCGCCAGGCGCGCGGACTGAAGCTGAACTTCCCCGAGGCCGTCGCGGTGATCAGCTACGAACTGATCGAGGGCGCCCGGGACGGCCGGACCGTTCCGGAGCTCATGAGCTACGGAACCACCATCCTTGGCCGCGACGACGTGATGGAGGGCGTGCCGGAAATGATCCACGACGTCCAGATCGAAGCAACCTTCCCGGACGGCACCAAGCTCGTCACCGTCCACGACCCGATCCGTTAGGAGCTTCGATGATTCCGGGAGAATACGTGCTCAGTTCCGCGCCGCTGGTCATCAACGCCGGCCGTGAGGCGGTGGACGTCGCGGTCACCAACACCGGAGACCGGCCCGTCCAGGTGGGCTCGCACTATCACTTTGCCGAAGCCAACTCCGCGCTGCAGTTTGACCGGGCGGCCGCCTATGGCCGCCGGCTGGATATCCCGGCCGGCACGGCCGCGCGGTTCGAACCCGGGGACAGCAGGACCGTCCGGCTGATCGAGCTCGCGGGCAGACGGGAAGTGTACGGCCTCAGCAACGCCGTCAACGGCGCACTCCGCAAGAGCGGACTCCCTGTTTCCGAATGGGAAGGTGACGCACAGTGAGTTTCGAGCTATCCCGCAGGCAGTATGCGGACCTCTACGGCCCGACGACGGGCGACGCCATCCGCCTGGCCGACACGGATCTGTTTCTTGAGATTGAGAAGGACTTTACCGTTTACGGCGAGGAAGTGGTGTTCGGCGGCGGCAAGGTGATCCGCGACGGCATGGGCCAGAACGGCCAGGTGACCCGGGACGGTGACGGTTCCGGAGGTATTGGTTCCGGCGGTATTGGTTCCGGCGGCGGAGTCCCGGACACCGTGATCACCAACGTCGTGGTGCTGGACTACACCGGCATCTACAAGGCCGACGTAGCGCTCCGGGACGGCCACATCTTCCGGATCGGCAAGGCCGGCAACCCGCAGATCACCGACGGCGTGGACATCGTGATCGGCGCGAGCACCGAGATCATTGCGGGTGAACGGAAAATCCTGACCGCCGGCGGGGTGGACTCGCACATCCACTTCATCTCCCCGGACCAGGTCCCCGCCGCCCTGTGCAGCGGCGTGACGACGATGATCGGCGGCGGCACCGGCCCCGCCGAAGGCACCAAGGCCACCACCGTCACCCCCGGAAAATGGCACATCCAGCGGATGCTGCAGGCCGCCGAAGGGCTGCCCATCAACATCGGCCTGTTCGGCAAGGGCCACGCGTCCGCCGTCGAACCCCTGGCCGAGCAGATCCGCGCCGGCGCGATCGGGCTGAAAGTCCATGAGGACTGGGGCTCCACCACGTCCTCGATCGACACGTCACTGCAGGTAGCGGACCAGTACGACGTCCAGGTGGCCATCCACACCGACACCCTGAACGAGTGCGGCTTCGTGGAGGACACCATCCGGGCCATCGACGGCCGCGTGATCCACACCTTCCACACCGAAGGCGCCGGCGGCGGCCACGCCCCGGACATCATCAAGATCGCCGGGCTGCCCAACGTCCTGCCGGCGTCCACCAACCCCACCCTGCCGTACACGCGCAACACCATCGAAGAGCACCTGGACATGCTCATGGTCTGCCACCACCTGAGCCCGGACATCCCGGAGGACGTGGCATTCGCGGACTCCCGCATCCGCGCCGAGACCATCGCCGCCGAGGACGTCCTGCAGGACCTGGGCATCTTCGCGATCACGTCCTCGGACTCCCAGGCCATGGGCCGGGTGGGCGAGGTGGTCATCCGCACCTGGCAGGTGGCGGACAAGATGAAGAAACAGCGCGGCGTCCTGAAGGATCCTGCCGGCGGCAGCCACGGGGCCGCGTCAGGCCTGGGCGCGGAGAGCGACAACTTCCGCCTGAAGCGCTACGTGGCGAAATACACCATCAACCCGGCTATCGCGCAGGGCATGGCCGATTCCATCGGCTCCGTGGAGGTCGGCAAGTTCGCCGACCTTGTGCTCTGGGACCCCGCGTTCTTCGGAGTGAAGCCGGACCTTGTGCTCAAGGGCGGCCAGATCGCCTACGCCCTCATGGGTGACGCCAACGCCTCCATTCCCACCCCGCAACCGCGCACCATGCGGCCGATGTTCGGCGCCTATGGCAAGGCGCTGCAGCAGTCCTCCATCACCTTCCTCTCCCAGGCCGCCATCGAGGCCGGGATCCCGGCGGAGCTCGGACTGGAGAAGGTCATCCGGCCGGTGTCCGGAATCAGGAACCTCACCAAGGCGGACCTCAAGTACAACGGCGCCACCCCTGATATCGAGGTGGACCCGGAAACGTATCAGGTGAGCGTCGACGGCGAGGACGTCACCTGCGAGCCCTCAGACGTGCTGCCCATGGCGCAGCGCTACTTCCTTTTCTAGGCTTCCAGAGGAGACCACCATGATCATCGAAAAGGTCCTCGGCAACACCCACGACCTCCCTCCCGGTCCGGACCCCTACCTTGGGCTCCACCGCGAGAAGGTGGTGCTGCCCAGCGCCCAGCTGGTCAAACGCATCCAGCGCGTCACCACCGACCACGGGAAGGAACTCGGCATCCGCCTCCCCGCCGGTTCCGGGGACCTGCGCGACGGCGACATCCTGCACGTGGCCGGCACCAACATGATCGTGGTGTCGGTCCTGCCCACCGACGTCCTGGTGATCGCCCCGCGCTCCATCCACGAGATGGGGGTGGTGGCCCACTCCCTGGGCAACCGGCACCTGCAGGCCCAGTTCTTCGACGCTTCCTCGGAGTACATGGCGGAGGTGATGGTCTGCCAGTACGACCACACCGTGGAGGACTATCTCAAACACGTCGGAGCGCCCTACAACCGCCAGGAACGCGTGATGCCCGTCCCCTTCCGCCATGCCGAACACTCGCACTAGTTTCGCCGCGGCCGCGCTGGGCGCTCCGCTGGGAAGGGGGCTGTGCCCGCTTCGCGGTGCCCACCACACCGCACCCCCCTTCCCAGCTTCGCGCATTCGGGGGCGGTCGTGACCCAGTACCAGTTGGCGTTGCAGCAGCTGACGGATTCTGCTCTGCCTACCGGGGCGTTTGCTCACTCGCTGGGGTTTGAGACGTATGTGGAGCGCGGGCTGGTGCACGACGAGGAGTCCTTTGGGGTGTGGCTGGCGGCGTTCATTTCACAGCAGCTGACGTACTCGGACGCCCTGGCAATCCGGTTCCTCTATGAGGACGTTCCGGTTGCCGAACTGGATGCGTTGTTGACCGCCCAGTTGTTGCCCCGGCAGTTGCGCGAGGCCAGTACCAAAATGGGCGGGCGTCTGCTGGAGATCGGCGCCGAGATCTTTCCGTCCGCAGATCTGGCGGAGTACCGGGAGCTGGTGGGTTCCGGCCGTGTCGCCGGGCATCAGCCGCTGGCGTTCGCCGTCGTCGCACGGTCCCTGAACGTACCGCTCCCGGAGGCCCTCGCCGCTTATCTTTTCGCCGCGGTGACGTCCTTGACGCAGAACGCCGTCCGGGCGATCCCCCTGGGGCAGAACGCCGGCCAGCGGATCCTGCGGAAGGCGGCCGACGGCGTAGCTGCCGCCGCCGAGCGCTCCAGTCACCTCACGCCTGACGACTTTGGGGCCGTCAGCCCCGGGCTGGAAATTTCGCAAATGCGGCACGAACGCCAGCGCGCCCGCATGTTCATGAGTTAACCGAGCTACACACGAAATATGTCTGGAGAAGAATATGTCTGAGCCCGTCAAAATCGGCATCGGCGGCCCGGTGGGTGCCGGCAAGACCCAGCTCGTGGAGCGGCTCACCCGTCATATGAGCCGGGAGACCTCCATGGCGGCCATCACCAACGACATCTACACAATCGAGGACGCCAAGATTCTCGCCGCCAACGGGATCCTGCCGATCGACCGGATCATCGGCGTCGAAACCGGCGGCTGCCCGCACACCGCCATCCGCGAAGACACGTCCATGAATACGGCCGCCATCGAGGAGCTGAAGAAGCGGCACCCTGACCTGCAGGTGATCTTCGTGGAATCCGGCGGCGACAACCTCTCCGCAACGTTCAGCCCCGAACTGGTGGACTTTTCCATCTACATCATCGACGTGGCCCAGGGTGAGAAGATCCCGCGCAAGGCCGGCCAGGGCATGATCAAGTCCGATCTGTTCATCATCAACAAGACCGACCTCGCACCCCACGTCGGCGCGGACCTGGCCGTCATGGAGCGGGACTCCAAGGAATTCCGGGGCGAGAAGCCGTTCTGCTTCACGAACCTCAAGACCGACGAAGGGCTGGACCGCGTCATCGAATGGGTGCGGCGGGACGTCCTGATGCTCGACCTGGCGTCGTGACGGCGATTGTGCGGAGTCCGGCGGCTTCGCCGGATTTGGGGCCGTGCCCGTCCCCAGCCGCTCCCGACTCTCGCAAGCTCGAGTCGGGACCCTCGCGGCAGTGGGCCCCCCGCGGTGCCCGCCACGCCGCGGCCCCAAAATCCGGCCTCGCCGCCTCAGCGGTTAAGTCGCCGATGGGGGAGCTGGAACTCGTCGTCGAAAATCGGGACGGACGTTCTGTTGCCACGCATCAGTTCCATCGGGGGGCTTTGAGGGTTTTGCGGCCGCATTACTTGGATGGCAGCGGGCAGGTTTGTTATGTGCTCGTCAATCCTGGCGGTGCCTATCTGGGCGCTGACCTGTATGTGATTGACGTGGAGGTGGCCGATGAGGCTAAGCTGCTGCTCGCCACGCAGTCGGCCACCAAGATCTACCGGACTCCGGGATCCTTTGCCGAACAGCGGATGCGGCTGCGGCTCGGGGAGGGGGCCCGGCTGGAGCTCGCCCCGGATCAGGTGATCGCCTACCGGGAGGCCAGCTACCGGCAGAATACGCACGTGACGGTGCGGCCGTCGTCGAGCCTCATCATGGCCGAAATTGTGACCCCGGGGTGGTCGCCGGACGGGGCCTCGTTCCGGTACGAGGAGCTGCGGTTGCGGACCGAGATCCGGGTCGAGTCGGAGGCGTCCGTCGGGGAGGCGGGCGGGCTGCTGGCCCTGGACAACGTGCTCATCCGGCCGCCCCTGGGCGATGTGACGGGCCTGGCGTTCATGGAGGGCTTCAGCCATCTGGGGTCGCTGATCGTGGTGGACCCGCGGGTGGACCAAGCCCTTGCCGACGAACTCCACGAGATCACGGCCGGGCTCGGCGCCCATACCGGCATCTCGCTCACCGCCGCCGTGCTGGGAACGGCCGGGCTGGTGCTGAGGTCGCTCTCGAACAGCACGGAGGAACTGAGGTGTGTTCTGGGAGCCGCCACCGCCCTGCTGCGCAAGCGCTGGTACGGCCAGGATCCGCTGGATCTGAGGAAGTACTGATGGCCGGGACCCAGCAGAGGACTGCGCTCCGCCGGCTTCGGGCGCTGACCACCCGGCCGGCGGCCTGATCACAGCCGGCGCGCCCCCTCTGCCGGCAGGACGGCGAAGACATCGGGTGCCTGCAGCCCGCGGGCGGCGAAGCCGGCCAGGACCGCGGACCGGACCTCATCGGCGTCGTCCACTGGAACCAGGGCGATGGCGGAGCCGCCGAACCCGCCGCCGGTCATCCGGGCCCCGATGGCCCCGTTGGCGCGTGCGGTGTCAACGGCCAGGTTCAGTTCCGGGCAGGAGATTTCGAAGTCGTCCCGCATGGAGCGGTGGCTGGCGTCCAGCAGGTCTCCGATTGCCAGCGGCCCATGGGACGTGAGCCATTCCGCGGTCCGGGCGACCCGTTCGTTCTCGGTGACAATGTGCCGGACCCGGCGGAACGTCACGTCGTCGAGGACGCGCCCGGCCCGCGGCAGATCGGCGGCGTCAAGGTCGCGAAGGGCGCCGACGCCCAGGGCCCGGGCGCCGCGGACGCAGGAGGACCGGCGTTCGGCGTACCCGCCGGTGGCATGGGCGTGCGAGACCTTGGTGTCGATCACCAGGCAGAGAAGCCCGGACTCCTCCAGGCCGAGCGGCACCGGGCGGGAGCTGAGGTCGCGGCAGTCCAGGTAGACCGCGCAGTCCCGGGTGCCGAGCATCGACGCGGACTGATCCATGATCCCGGTGGGGGCGCCGACGACGTTGTTTTCGGCCCGCCGCCCGATGTCCGCCAGTTCGGTCCGGCCCAGGCCCGCTTCGGTGAGGTCGGAAAGGGCCAACGCGACGGCGCATTCCAGGGCGGCGGAGGAGGACAGCCCGGCGCCGACCGGGACATCGGAGGTCACGTACAGGTCAAAGCCCGGCACCGTGATGCCGGCACGTTCCAGCTCCCACGCCACTCCGGCGGGGTACGCGGACCAGCCGGCCGCCTGGTCCGGGGCGAAGGTATCGAGATCGAATTCGACCGGGTCAGCGGCCGCGAACGCCGAGGCCAGCCGCACGGTGCGGTCCGCCCGGGCCGACACGGCCACGGTGGTGGTGCGGTTGATGGCGAACGGCAGGACAAGGCCGTCGTTGTAGTCCGTGTGCTCGCCGATCAGGTTGACCCGTCCCGGCGCCTGCCACACGCCGTCGGCGTCATGGCCGAAGTGGCCGGCAAAGGCGCGGGTCACCGCGTCCGCCAGGGCCGTTCCTGCGGTGTCGGTGGTGGTCATGCCGTTCCTTTCCTGGCGTCCCGGAGCCGGGCCGCAACCTCTTCGGGAGTCGTGTCGTTGATGAAGGCGCCCATGGCGGCCTCGGAGCCGGCCAGGAACTTGAGTTTGTCCGCGGCCCGCCGGGGGGAGGTGAGCTGCAGGTGCAGGTACCCGGACCGGCGCAGCACCGGGTCAAGGGGGGCCTGGTGCCAGGCGCTGATATACGGCGTCGGGCTGCCGTAGAGCCTGTCGAGGCGGCCCAGCAGGTCCGGATACAGGACGGCGAGCTCGTCACGCTCGGCGCCGGTCAGCGCTGCGAGGTCCGGAACCTGGCGGTGCGGGACCAGATGGATTTCCAGCGGCCAGCGCGCCGCGAACGGCACGTAGGCGCTGAAAAATTCGCCCTCGAGCACCATCCGGGCGCCGTCGGCACGTTCGCTCGCCAAAATCGCCCCGGTCAGGGTGGCCGTCCCGCCCGCCGCCTCATGGAACTGCCGGGCGGCCGCGGCCATCACCGCGGTCCTCGGCGTGACGTAGGGGTAGGCGTAGATCTGGCCGTGCGGATGGTGCAGTGTCACGCCGATGTCCTGGCCGCGGTTCTCGAAACAGAACACCTGAGCCACGCCGGGCAGCGCGCTCAGGGCCTCGGTGCGGTGCGCCCAGGCGTCGATCACGGTGCGCACCCGCCGGGTGCTGAGGGCGGCGAACGTCCCGGTGTGCTCGGGCGTGAAGGCTACGACCTCGCACCGGCCGCCGGCGGTCCCGCGGGTACCCCAGCCCGGCGCTGCCGGGGCGGCAGCGAGATCCGGACCGAGCGAGGGGAAGCGGTTTTCAAACACGGCGACGTCGTAATCCGCCGGGATCTCCGAGGGCCGCGCGTCGGTGCTCGGGCACAGCGGGCACTCGTCCGCCGGCGGAAGATGCGTCCTGTGTTGCCGGTGTGCGGCGACCGCCACCCATTCCCCGGTCAGCGCGTCGAACCGGATTTCCCCGGACGGTCCGCGCTCGGGAAGGGCGCGGCGGTCCCTCGACGGGCGCTGCAGGGGATGGGAAGTGTCGTCGAAATACAGGAGTTCGCGCCCGTCGGCGAGGCGCGTACTGGTCACCGCGGACACCGACGCCGGGGCGTCGCTGCGGCTGATGATGCTGGTCATGGGGTTCCTTCGAAAGTGAGGGGACGTGCGGTGCCCGACCCGGAAGCAGGGGGCGGGACCGGACAGTCAGAGGGCCTGGACGTGGAGGAGCAGGGCGTGCTCCGGGTTCAGGACCGGCAGGGGCAGGCCGACGTGCTGCAGGAAGGCGCCGGTGGCAACGGCCCCGTCTTCCAGCCAGGCCGGCGGCCGGATCTGGGTGAAGGTGTGCGCGTAGTCGCCGTCGAGAAGGGTAGGCAGTTCGGCCCGGACGCGGTAGTTCCGCTTCGGGTCAAGGCCCGGCAGTGAGGCCAGTCCGGGGACCTCAGCCGGGGCGGAGGCCAGGGACACGGCGGCGAACAGGGCCTCGCCGGCGTCGTGCGCAACTACACCGTGGACGCTCAGGGTGGGCTCGGCGGTGTCCGCGTTGACGCGCTTGCCGGAGTGGAGCAGTGCGCGGTGGCGCTTGTAGAGCGCGATGGCGCGGCGCAGCGTGGCCCGTTCCTCGTCCGTGGCTGCGCGGATGTCCCACTCCATGCCGAAATGGCCAAAGAGGGCCGTGATGGCGCGGAAGGAGATGTCGTGGGTGCGGGCCGTGGTGTGCGAGGTGGTGGGGCCGATATGTGATCCGACGAGTTCGGGGGGGAGGACGGCCTGGGTCCAGCGCTGGATGGTCTGGCGCTCCAGGGCATCGTTGCAGTCCGAGGCCCACACCCGGTCGGTGCGCTGCAGGATGCCGAGGTCCACGCGGGCCCCGCCGGAGGAGCAGCTTTCAATCTCCACGTCCGGGTGGGCTGACTTGAGCGCGTCGAAGAGACGATACGCGGCCAGCGTCTGCTCATGGACGGACGGCCGGCCGCCGCGGCCGTGCTCGGTGAGGTCGCGGTTCTGGTCCCATTTGAGGTAGGCGATGTTGTTCTCGCGCAACAGGGCATCGAGGCGGCCGTAGATGTACTGCCAGGCCTCCGGGTTGGCGAGGTCCAGGACGTGCTGATGGCGCCAGGCGTGCGGAAGCCGGCCGCCGTCCTTGTGGGAAAGCAGCGACGGGCCCACGATCCAGTCCGGGTGCTCGCGGGCGACGTCGGAGTCCAGGTTGACCATCTCCGGCTCCACCCACAGCCCAAACTCCATGCCGTGGCCGGTGACCGCGTCGATCAGCGGAGTCAGGCCCTCGGGCCACATGCCCTCGTCGACGTACCAGTCGCCAAGGCCCGCGTGATCATCGCGGCGGCCGCGGAACCAGCCGTCGTCGAGGACGAAGCGTTCCACGCCGAGGCCGGCGGCCGCTTCGGCGAGTTCGAGCAGGGGCTCGAGGCGGTGGTCGAAGTAGACGGCCTCCCAGGTGTTCAGCACCACCGGGCGGACCCGGCCGGAGGTGGTGTCCACATGCTGCGGCCGGGCACGGAACCAGTGGTAGAAGGCCTCGGTGATGCCGTCCAGGCCGCGGCCGGAGTAGGCGGCATAGAGCGACGGCGTCCGGTAGCTGCCGCCGGGGCGCAGCACCACTTCGGCGGAGCCGAGCAGCTCGGCGGCACCGAGCATGCGCCGGCCGTCCGCGAGGCTGTCGAGGTACTGCTCGTGGTTGCCGCTCCAGCCCAGGTGCGTGGCCCAGACCTGGCCTGTGCGGTTGGCGAAGCCGGCGGTCCCGGCTGCCACCAGCAGGGACGAGTCGTGGCCGGTCCGGCCGTGCCGGCCGGTGCGGACCCAGGTGCCCTGCTGGACGGCGTGCCGCTGCGGGTGGTTTTCGCGGCACCAGCGTCCGGTGAGGTCGAGCAGTTCCGTGGCGTCCCGCGGCACCGGCAGCACCGTGGCGAGTTCGTCGAGCTGGTATTCGGCAGTGCCGCTGTTGGTCAGCGTGTGAGCCAGCTCCAGGAGGCCGCCGGGGTGCAGGGTGAGTTCGGAACTGACCTCCAGCCCGGCCTCGGAGTCCCGGTGGATGATCACCACCGTGCGCCCGCCGTCCTGCACTTGGGCGGCAACCACCCGCAGGGCCGGCGAGAAGTCCAGGCCGGGGCCGCCGGCGGCGTTCCGGTGCCCGCGCAGGCCCGGCCGCCCGGCCCAGCCGGAGGAGGCCTGAGGGAGCAGTCCGGCGGTGACGGGGATGTCGAGGGCGGAGTGCTGGACGGCCCCGTGGAGGATCGCCAGATCGGGGAGGTTCTCCCCGAGGTCGGCGCCCCAATGGACGATCTCGGCCTCGCCGGAGTCGAAGGCCAGCAGGACGCTGGTGCCGGCAGAACGCAGGTGCACGGGGTGCATGGGGATTCGCTTTCAGTAGTGCGGAAGTCAGGTGCTGGTGCGCGGGATCCCGGGTTGGGGACCCCGCGCACCGGGCGCCGCCGTTGCGGGCGGCTGTGGCTTCAGGGGCTTACTTGTTGAACAGGCTTACTTGTTGAAAAGTGAGTTGACCTGCTCGTTGGCCTGCGAGAGGGAGCTGGCCGGCTGCTTGCCGGAGAGGACGGCGTCCATAGCCGGCTTCATGATGCCGTCCACCTTGGCCGCCTTGTCCGCGATCGGGAACAGGAACGTGGTTCCTTCCTTGACGTGGGTGGTGAAGGCGGAGACGTCGGTGCCCTTGGCCTTGAACGCTTCGGCTGCCTTCTCGGAGGAGCTGGTGAGAGCCGGGAACACGACGGCCTTGGAAGCTACGACGTCCTGGCAGGCGGTGGAAGCGAGGTATTCAACCCACTTGGTGGCTGCTGCGGGCTTCTTGGTGCCGGCCCAGATGGAGTCGGCCAGGCCGTTGAACATGCTTGCACGCTTGCCGTCCGGCCCTGTCGGGGTGGGTGCGAAGCCGGTCTGGATACCCTTGTATCCGGTGTACTGGCCGATCAGCCAGTCGCCCGAGGTGTTGATGGCGGCCTTGCCGGCGCCGAAGTTGTCCGACATGCTGGCGCCTACCGTGGTTTCAAGCTTGGGCATGTAGCCCTTGTCCGCCAGGCCGGCCCACCAGGCAATGGTCTCCTGGAACTTGGGGTCGTCGTAGTTGAACTTGGTGCCCCAGGGGTTCTTGTCGGTGTGGGTCCAGCCGGTCGTGGCGCTGAGGAAGCTCCACTGCGTCTGGCCCTGGCCCGAGCCGGAGGACTCCAGGCCGAGGCCGTAGACGGCCACGTTGTCCTTGTCGAAGCCGGCCTCGTCGCCGCGCTTGCCGCGCTTGTCCACGGTCAGGTGGGCGATGGCTTTTTCGTAGCTGCCGCCGTCCTGCGGGTTCCAGTCCAGGGTAGCCATCTGCTCGGCGGTGAGACCGGCGGAGTCGGTCATGGCCTTGTTGTAGAAGAGGCCTACAGTGTCCCAGTCCTTGGGCAGCCCGTAGCGCTTCCCGTCCTGGCCGACCCAGAGCTCGGCCAGGCCCTTGGTGTAGCTGTCCAGCTTGATGCCGTCTTTGGCCACGGCGTCATCGAGGGCCAGGAGCTGCTTCTTCGCCGCGTACTCGGGGTACTTGGAGAGGTGGTCGGTGAAGACATCCGGCGCCGTGCCGGCAATGAAGCCGTTGGTCAGGGTGGTCCAGTAGTCGTCCCAGCCGCGCTGGGTGATCTTGACCTTGATATCCGGGTTGGCCTTGGTGAAATCGTCGGCGCACTGCTGGTAGGCCGGGAGCTGGTTGGCGTCCCAGAGCCAGTAGTTGATCTCCCCCTTGGCTTCGGAGGATGCCGGGGCGGACCCGCCGCAGGCGGAGAGGGAGATGGCGATGGCTGCAGCGGCAGCGACGGCGCCGAGGGTCTTCTTCATGGTGGACCTTTCATGGAAGTGCTTCTTTGAGGGGAATGTTTGTTAACGGGGCACTGCGTGTTGGGCCGGGGTTACTTGATGCCGGAGAAGCCGATGGAGTTGACCACCCGCTTGCCGAAGGCGATGAAGAGCAGGAGGACGGGCAGGGCCGCGATCAGGGTGGCGGCCATCAGGCCGGACCAGTCGGGGGCGCCCTGCGGGGACTGGGACTTGAAGACGCCCAGGCCCACGGTGAGGACGCGGACGCTTTCGTCCTGGCCCACCAGCAGCGGCCAGAAGTACTCGTTCCATTGGCCGATGAAGGTCAGCAGCGCAAGGGTGGCCAGGGGGGCCGCGGCGTTCGGGAGCACGATCTGGAAGAAGATCCGCACGTGCTTGGCGCCGTCGAGCATGGCGGCCTCTTCCACCTCGCGGGACATGGAGAGGAAGAACTGGCGCAGGAAGAAGATGGCGAAGGGGGTCATGAACAGGAACGGCAGGGCCAGACCGGCGAAGGTATTGAGCAGGCCGAGGTTCTTGATCATCAGGAAGTTGGGCAGGGCTGTGAAGATCGGCGGGACCATCATGGTGGCCAGGAACAGGCCGAACACCACGTTCCGGCCCGGCCAGCGGAGCCGGGAGAAGGCGTAGGCGGCCATCGCGCTGAAGAAGACCTGCCCGGCGGTGGTGACGGTGGCGAAGATGACGGAGTTCCGCAGGTACAGCCAGAAGTTGATGGCGGCGCCGGAGCCTCCCTCGGCGATTGCTTCCTCGGGGCTCTGCAGCCCCAGGACCCGCTTGAAGGCGCCGAGGCTGAAATCGGCCGGCAGGAGGTTGCTGGCGTTCGAGGCCAGGGAGGCGTTGCTGGACAGTGCGGTGCGGAGCATCCAGAGGAACGGCGCGATCGTCACGGCGACGGCAATGGCGACGAGGGTCCAGGCGCCGACGCGGCGCCAGTTGACCGGCTTCCTGGGAGCGGGAGCGGAGGTGGCGGGCTTCTTGCGGGAAGGGGCGAGGGTAGTCATGGCTGGGGTTCCTTAGTCCAGATCCGATTCGTTGCCCTTGAGGAACTTCATCTGGACGAAGGCCACGAGAGCGAGAATGACGAAGAGAATGACGGACAGGGCCGAGGCGTAGCCGAAGTCGGATTCACCGAAGGCCTTCTGGTAGATGTACATCTGGATGACGCGGGAGGCATTGATCGGGCCGCCGCCCGTGGTCACTGCCACGGTGTCGAAGACCTGGAAGGAGCCGATGACGGTGACCACCAGGACCAACACCAGCACCGGGCGCAGGAGCGGCATCGTGATGCTCCAGAAGGTCCGGGTCGGGGAGGCGCCGTCGAGCGAGGCGACCTCGTACACGTGGTTGGGGATGGACTGCAGGCCGGCGAAGATCAGCAGGGCGGTGTAGCCCATGTGCCGCCAGACATTGACGCCGGCGATGGTGGGGATGGCCCATTGCTCGCTGCCGAAGAAGGCGATGCGCGGCAGGCCCAGCCAGTTGATGACCTCGTTGACGATTCCCAGCTGGTAGTCGAGCATCCAGAACCAGAGCAGCGCGACGATCACGTTCGCCACCAGGAAGGGCAGCAGCAGGGCGCCGCGGATTAGCGTGGACTTGGCGACGTTGTGCATCAGCAGGGCAAGTCCGAGCGCGATGACGGTCTGGAAGCCGATGTTCAGTGCCACGTACTGGACCGTCACGGCCATGGCGTTCCAGAAGAGATCGTCCGCGAAGATCGCGGTGTAGTTTTTGGTGCCGATCCAGGTGGGATCGCCCAAAACGCTGTACTCGGTGAAGCTGAGGTAGACGCCGCGGATGCTCGGCACCAGGTAGAAGGCAACGAAGCCGAGCAAGGCCGGGGCGATGAAGAGAAGGGCGACCCTCAGGTCGCTGCGGGTTCGGCGCCGGCCGCGGGGGGCAGCATTGCCCGTTCCCGTGCCGGGCGCCTTGCGGGCCGGAACGGCTCCGCGGGCAGTTGTGGTGGTCATTGGTGGGTCCTCCGCAGTTACGTGGATGCTGTGACGTGGATTACAACTGAGGCCTGAATCTACACGAGTAACTTTCTTATGCGCAAGCGTTTCTTTTATGTTTCCGGGAGGAATCTTTCTGCTCATCTTCTGCTATTGACTCGAGTAGAAACTGGTGTAAAACTTGCGTGCATGACTTTCTCACTAGGCATTGTCGGCGCCGGACAGTTCGCAGGCGCCTTCGCCAAACTCTTCGACGCCCATCCCGCGATTTCAGAAGTCCATGTCACGGACGTCCTGCCGGAACGGGCCGAGGCCCTCCGGGAGCGGCTCGGCCTGGCGGGGACCTATCCCAGCTTTGAGGCCATGCTCGACGGCGGCCTCGACGCCGTGGCGATCTTCACCCAGCGCTGGACGCACGGGCCGCTGGTGCTGCAGGCGCTCCGGGCGGGCAAGCATGTGTATTCGGCAGTGCCGATGGCCATCAGCGAGGACGAGATCGCCCGGATCATCGAGGCTGTCCGGGAGACGGGCCTGACCTACATGATGGGCGAGACAAGCTACTACAACCCCGCCACCGTCTATGCCCGCAAGCGCCAGGCTGAAGGCGCCTTTGGCCGCATCTTCTACGCCGAGGGCGACTACGTCCACGACATGGATCTCGGCTTCTACGAGGCCTACCAGTACAGCGGCGGGGAGGACTGGAAACGCACCGCCAGCTACCCGCCCATGCTGTATCCGACTCACTCCACCGGCGGGGTACTGGGCGCAATCGGCGGCCATGCCGTCAGCGTCAGCTGCATTGGCGTCTCCGACGAGCGCGGCGACGGCGTGTTCGATAAGGATGTCAGCATGTTCGGCAACGACTTCTCCAATGCCACCGCGCTGTTCGAACTCTCAACCGGCGGGTCCATGCGCATCAACGAGATGCGCCGCGTCGGCTACCCCTCCCACCTGCGCGAAAGCCGCTTCCGGTACTTCGGCACGGACGCCAGCTTCGAGCAGCTGGCCACGGTCAGTGTGTGGCAGGACAAGGAGTCCGTGACCGACGTCAGCGCGGAACTGGCCACCGGGGCCACGCTGGCTGCCGACGATCCTTCGCTGGCCAGTGTCGCACCGGCACTGCGGGACGCCTTCAGCTCCGGAATGGCACCCGTGCATGACGCCGGCCGGCTTCCGGCCGAGTTCCGCGGACTTCACAACGGGCACGAGGGCAGCCACCACTTCCTGGTGGACGACTTTGCCACGGCCGTCGACACGGGAACGCTCCCGCCCGTCAACGCCTGGGAAGCCGCCCGCTACACGCTGCCGGGGATCGTGGCGCACGAGTCCGCCCTCCGCGGCGGGGAGCGGTTGCCCGTCCCGGACCACGGCGACGCCCCCGTCCTGCTGCCTGCGCAGGGAACCAACGAGGAAGGCTTAGCCGGGGAACTCCGGCGGTAGCATGGTCACTGTGCCACACTCGCCCGCCTCCGCCAGGCCCACGATCACCCGAAAAGACGTGGCCAGGCTGGCGGGCGTCAGCACCGCCGTCGTCAGCTATGTGGTGAACGGCGGCCCCAAGCGGGTCTCCCCGGTGACCGCTGCGAAAGTCCGCGAGGCCATCAGCGCCCTGGGGTACCGTCCGAACGCCGCGGCGAGGGCACTGAAACTTGGCTCCAGCGAGATGCTCGGCATGGTGGTCCCGGACACCACCAACCCCTTCTTCGCCACTTTGGCCCGCGCCGTGGAGGAAGCCGCGGCGGCGCGCGGCTATGCCCTGCTGCTGGCGAACTCGGGCGGATCGGCGGCCAATGAGCGCCGCCAGGTCAGGAACCTCGCGAGCCGCCGCGTTGACGGGGTCTTCCTCTCCAGCGTGCTGTTCGAACCCGACCTGACCGAGCTGGAGCATTCGGAGATCCCCGCCGTGCTGCTCAACCACAGCACCGAGGTGCCGGGCTTCAACTCGGTCGGCGTGGAGCTGCTGGAAGGCTCCCGGCGTGCCGTCGAGCACCTGGTGGGCCACGGCCACCGCAACATCGCACTGGTCATGGGCATGAACGCCGGCAATGATCTCGATGCCCGCGAGGTCGGGTGGCAGCAGGGGCTCGCGGAGGCCGGCCTCCCGGAAGGACCCATTCTGCGCTGTGACTTCGACCGGCAGGGCGGCTACCGGGCCGGGCAGCGGCTGCTCGCGGCCGCGGACCGACCCACCGCCGTGTTCGTCAGTTCCGACCTGCAGGCCGTCGGCCTGCTGCGCGCCGTGTCCGAGGCCGGGCTGCGGGTCCCCGAGGACCTGGCGGTCTTCTCCTTCGACGGCTCGGCTGAGGCGGAGTTCAGCTGGCCGCCGTTGAGCACGGTCGCGCAGCCCGTCCAGGCCATGGCCGAGGCCGCCGTCGAAGCGCTCATTGGCTTTGACGGCGTGTCTCCCACCCGGAACATGATCTTCCCCGTGGAGCTGGTCCTGCGCGCGTCCTGCGGCTGCGCGCCGGTGCCTGCCGCGCCCGGGCCCGCCGCGCCGGTTGCGGCCGAGCCGGCCGGGTAGGGTCCCCGCCGGGCACGTCGTTGCGGTTCCGGGCGTCGTTCCCTGCGGGCGTCACACCAGGGGCCCTATGGACTATCGTTAGCGCTAACAGGAGCCAGGGGGGCGGGCGACCAGCGGGCGCCCCGTGCCCTCCTATCGTTCGATTTCACACTTTGATTCAGGCCGGTGGACGGCATCGGAGCGAAAGGGGCCTCGCATGGGGAACAACAATGACCGGCGGCAGCCGCGGCTCGAAGACGTCGCAGCGCTGGCCAAGGTTTCCCACCAGACCGTCTCGCGGGTGATCAACAACCACCCGAATGTCAGCGCGGGAACAAAGTCCCGGGTCGAGGCGGCGATTGCCGAACTCGGCTACCGGCGCAACACGGCCGCCCGGAGCCTGGTGACCCGGCGCACCCAGACCATCGGTGTCCTCGCCTCCGAGCTCGGGCAATACGGCCCGGCGAATACCCTGCTGGGGGTCCAGCAAGCCGCCAGGGAGGCAGGCTATTTCGTGAGCATTGCCGCGATCAAGGGGGCCGCGGCGAACGCCATTTGCGATGCGGTGCGGCACCTGACGGACCAGGGCGCGGACGGATTGATTGTGATCGTGCCGCACGACGGGACACTTCAGGTGCTCGAGGACCTGAACCTGGATCTCCCGGTAATCGTCGTCGGCGGAGCCGGAGAAGGGCGGTTGAGCGGCGCGATGGTCGACCAGAAGCTCGGTGCGCGGCTGGCCGTCGCCCATCTGATCAGCCTTGGCCACGAGCGGATCGGCCATGTCTCCGGACCGCTCGACTGGGTGGACGGCAAAGCCCGGGTTGACGGGTGGCGCGAGGAGTTGGCGGAAGCCGGCCTCTCCGACGAACTTCTGGTCGAGGGGGACTGGAGTGCGGACAGCGGGTACCGGATCGGGCAGCAGCTGGCAGAACAGCGCAGCGCCACCGCGGTGTTCGTCAGCAACGACCAGATGGCGCTCGGACTGCTGCGGGCGTTCGGCGAGAAGGGTATCCGGGTTCCGGAAGACGTCTCCGTGGTTGGCTTTGACGACCAGCCCGAATCCGCCTACTTCATGCCGCCGCTGACCACCGTGCGACAGGACTTCGAGGAACTCGGAAAGCGCTGCGTGGACCTGATACGCGCCCAGGTCGAGGGCGATGCCGCCAGCGGCGCCCTGGTGGTCAAACCTGCTCTCGTGGTGCGCGCCAGCACCGCACCCCGCCCCCGTCTCTCCTAAGGGCCGAAGTCCTCCGTTCCGGCAATACGTGCCAGGCTTCTTGACAGCAAGTTTGTTAGCGCTAACAATAAGGGGGTTCGCAATGTTGCGGAACCTATTGGAGGATTTGATGGACTTCTCAGTGGACGGAACCGAAAACTTTGTCATAGGCGTGGACTACGGCACGCTTTCCGGGCGGGCCGTCGTCGTCCGGGTCCGGGACGGCAAGGAACTGGGCAGCGGGGTATTTGAATACCCGCATGCCGTGGTCACCGGCGAGCTTCCGAAGGACACGGCTGGCGTCGCCGGCATCCGGCTTCCGGGCGAATGGGCCCTGCAGGTGCCCAACGACTACCGCGACGTGCTCCGCCGGGCTGTGCCGGCGGCCGTCGCCGACGCCGGGATCGACCCAGCCGCCGTGGTGGGCATCGCCACCGACTTCACGGCCTGCACCATGGTCCCCGTCAAGGGCGACGGCACACCGCTGAACGAGCTTCCCGGATTCGCCAACCGCCCGCACGCCTACGTGAAGCTGTGGCGCCACCATGCCGCCCAGCCGCAGGCGGACCGCATCAACGCCCTGGCCTCGGAACTCGGCGAAAACTGGCTGCCGCGCTACGGCGGACTCATCTCCTCCGAATGGGAGTTCGCCAAGGGCCTGCAGTTGCTGGAGGAGGACCCGGAAAGCTACGCCGCGATGGACCGCTGGGTGGAAGCGGCTGACTGGATCGTCTGGCAGCTGTGCGGCAACTACGTCCGCAACGCCTGCACGGCCGGCTACAAAGGGATCTACCAGGACGGCCGCTACCCGTCCAAGGAATTCCTGTCCGCCCTGAACCCGGACTTCAAGGATTTTGTCAGCGCCAAGCTGGCGCACACCATCGGCCGGCTCGGCGATGCGGCCGGCTATCTGACGGCCGAGGCCGCCGCCTGGACCGGACTGCCGGAAGGCATCGCCGTCGCAGTGGGCAACGTGGACGCCCACGTCACGGCGCCCGCAGCGAAGGCAGTTGAGCCCGGGCAGCTGGTGGCCATCATGGGAACCTCCACCTGCCACGTTATGAACGGTGCCGAACTGCGGGAAGTCCCGGGCATGTGCGGCGTGGTGGACGGCGGAATCGTCGACGGACTTTGGGGCTACGAAGCTGGCCAAAGCGGAGTGGGGGACATCTTCGGCTGGTTCACGAACAACGGCGTCCCGCCCGAGTACCACCAGGCAGCGGAGGCGGCAGGCCTGGGCATCCACGAATACCTCACGGATCTGGCCTCGCGCCAGGCCATCGGCGAACACGGCCTCATTGCCCTGGACTGGCACTCCGGCAACCGTTCCGTGCTGGTGGACCACGAACTCTCCGGCGTCGTGGTGGGCCAGACCCTCGCCACCAGGCCCGAAGACACCTACCGGGCCTTGCTGGAAGCCACGGCCTTCGGCACGCGCACCATCGTGGACGCCTTCCGCGACTCCGGAGTGCCGGTCAGGGAATTCATCGTGGCCGGCGGCCTGCTGAAGAACAAGCTGCTCATGCAGATCTACGCGGATATCACCGGCTTGCCGCTCTCCACCATCGGCTCAACCCAGGGGCCCGCCCTGGGGTCGGCCATCCACGCCGCCGTGGCCGCAGGTGAATACGCGGATATCCGTGCCGCTGCGGCTGCCATGGGATCGGAGCCCGGCAGCATCTATATTCCCATCCCGGAAAATGTTGCCGCCTACGAAAAGCTCTTCCAGGAGTACCGCACGCTGCACGACTATTTCGGCCGCGGCAGCAACAGCGTGATGCACCGCCTCAAGGCGATCCAGCGTGCGGCCAGGCCCTCGTTTGCCGCCGCTGCGGGCGCTCCGCAGCAGAACGCCGTCCCCGCCGGCTCGGTCGCAGAGGAAGTGTCCGCATGAGCAACCTGCTGGAAAGCATCGCGGAGGTCCGTCGCGAGGTCTGCGAACTGCACGCCGAACTCACGCGCTACGAACTGGTGGTGTGGACGGCCGGCAACGTCTCCGCCCGCGTCCCCGGCCATGACCTGATGGTCATCAAGCCGTCCGGAGTCTCCTACGCGGACCTCACGCCCGAGAGCATGGTTGTCACGGACCTCTACGGCACGCCCGCGGAGGGCGACTGGAGCAACCCCGCGCTGTCACCGTCTTCGGACACCGCGGCGCACGCCTACGTTTACCGGCACATGCCGGAGGTCGGGGGAGTGGTGCACACGCATTCGACCTACGCCACGGCCTGGGCTGCGCGGGGAGAGGAGATCCCCTGCGTGCTGACCATGATGGGTGACGAGTTTGGCGGGACGATCCCGGTGGGCCCGTTCGCGCTGATCGGGGACGACTCGATCGGCCGCGGCATCGTGGACACCCTGGCCCAATCCAGCTCGCCGGCCGTGCTGATGCAGAACCACGGGCCCTTCACCGTGGGCAAGGATGCCCGCTCGGCGGTCAAAGCCGCCGTCATGTGCGAGGAAGTGGCACGGACCGTCCATATTTCCCGGCAACTCGGCGAACCCCTGCCGATCGACCCGGCCCAGATCGACTCGCTTTACGCCCGCTACCAGAACGTCTACGGCCGCTAGGCCCAAAACCGGGCCGCCAGGCCCAAAACCAGGCCGCCAGGCCGCGAAGCCGCCGTCGCCCCCACCATCCGCAGGAGAAAACATGTCCAACGCCAACAACACGTCCCTTGAGCAGTACGAGGTCTGGTTCCTCACCGGCAGCCAGCACCTCTACGGCGAGGACGTCCTCAAGCAGGTCGCCGCCCAGTCCCAAGACATCGCTGACGCGCTGAACGCCTCCGCCGACGTCCCGGTGAAAATCGTCTGGAAGCCCGTGCTCACGGACTCGGACGCCATCCGCCGCACCGCCCTGGATGCCAACTCGGACGACGCCGTGATCGGCGTGACCGCGTGGATGCACACCTTCTCCCCGGCCAAGATGTGGATCCAGGGCCTGGACCTGCTCCGGAAGCCGCTCCTGCACTTGCACACCCAGGCCAACGTCGAACTGCCGTGGGCGGACATCGACTTCGACTTCATGAACCTGAACCAGGCCGCGCACGGCGACCGCGAGTTCGGCTACATCCAGTCCCGCCTCGGCATCCCGCGCAAAACCGTCGTCGGCCACGTGTCCAACCCCGAGGTGTCCCGCCAGGTCGGATCCTGGCAGCGCGCCTCGGCGGGTTGGGCGGCCGTCCGGACCCTCAAGCTGACCCGTTTCGGCGACAACATGCGCAATGTCGCCGTCACCGAAGGGGACAAGACCGAGGCCGAGTTGCGCTTCGGTGTCTCGGTCAACACTTGGTCCGTCAATGAACTCGCCGACGCCGTGCACGGCGCGGCAGAATCCGACGTCGACTCCCTCGTCGCCGAATACGAGCGGCTCTACGAGGTGGCCCCCGAGCTCCGCGCCGGCGGCCCGCGCCACGAGTCGCTGCGCTACAGCGCCCGGATCGAGCTTGGGCTCCGCAGCTTCCTGGAGGCCAACGGCTCGGCCGCCTTCACCACGTCCTTCGAAGACCTCGGCGCACTGCGCCAGCTGCCGGGCATGGCCGTCCAGCGCCTCATGGCCGACGGTTACGGCTTCGGCGCCGAGGGCGACTGGAAGACTGCCATCCTGGTCCGGGCAGCCAAAGTCATGGGCGCCGGGCTCCCCGGCGGCGCCTCGCTCATGGAGGACTACACCTACCACCTCGTCCCGGCCCAGGAGAAAATCCTGGGCGCGCACATGCTGGAGGTCTGCCCGTCCCTGACTGCCGCGAAGCCGCGCGTGGAAATCCACCCGCTGGGCATCGGCGGCAAGGAAGATCCCGTCCGCATGGTCTTCGATACCGATGCCGGCCCCGGCGTCGTGGTGGCGCTGTCCGACATGCGCGACCGCTTCCGCCTCGTGGCCAACGCCGTCGACGTCGTGGACCTTGAGCAGCCGCTGCCCAACCTGCCGGTGGCCCGTGCCCTCTGGTCGCCCAAGCCGGACTTCGCCACCTCCGCTGCTGCCTGGCTGACCGCCGGAGCCGCCCACCACACTGTGCTTTCCACCGCCGTCGGCATGGACGTCTTCGAGGACTTCGCCGAGATCGCCCAAACCGAGCTGTTGACCATTGACGATGGCACCACCATCAGGGGCTTCAAGAAGGAACTCGCCTGGAACGCCGCCTACTACAAGCTGGCCGGCGGTCTGTGACCGGGGACGAATACGGGCTCCGGCACGGGGAGTACACCGCCGTCGTCGCCGCCCGCGGTGCCGCGGTGCGGACGCTGCAGTTCCGCGGGCGGGACCTGATCGTCCCGTTTCCGGCAGGCGGGCCCAACCCGGACTTCCGCGGCGTCATCGTGGCACCCTGGCCGAACCGGATTCCCGACGGGACGTACACCTTTGGCGGTGCGGACTACGAGCTCCCGGTCAACGAACCCGACCGGCAATGCGCCCTGCACGGCTTCACCCCGGAGCTGGAGTGGAGGCTGGAGTCCCGGACGGATTCCGCCGTGGAGCTCTCCTGCGCCATCGGGCCGACGCCGGGCTACCCCTTCGCGTTGTCGATCACCGCCAGCTACCGGCTGGCCAGCGGGGGCCTGCACACTGCCGTCACGGCAGCCAATGTGGGGCAGCGGTCCGCGCCCTACGGGGTCTGTCCCCACCCGTATCTGCTGGCCGGGCCGGCGCCGCTGGACCAATGGAGCCTGGAGGTGCCGGCGCGGACGTTCCTTGAGGTCACGCCGGACCGGCTGCTGCCGGTCGCCACCCGGTCCGTTGAAGGACACGGATATGACTTCCGCGCGGCCCGCGTCATCGGTTCTACCAAGATCGATCATGCCTTCACCGACATGGTGTTCGACGGCGACGGGCAGGCGCACGTCGTGGTCCGGGACCCGGGCGGGACCGGCGTCGGCATGGCCTGGGACCGCAGCTGCGCCTGGCTGCAGCTCTACACCGGGGATGCGGAACCGCCGCTGCCCGGCCGACTCGGACTCGCCGTGGAACCCATGACGTGTCCGCCGGATGCCTTCAACACCGGCACGGACCTCGTGCGGCTCGAACCCGGAGACTCGCACCGCGTGGCCTGGCGCATCTTCGCCGCATGAGGGTCCGGCGGCGGTAAGAAGGAGACTGGCGCCGAATGTGCGTTGACTCACATGTTTCAAGAAGCTATCTTTGACCATATTGTTAGCGATAACAATCAGCCGCAGATCCCTTGACGGCTGAATCCCCGTTCCATTCAGACCTCCGCAATCCTCCCGCTGTTACCGCCCCGCAGGGGCACGATGACGTGCAGGACTGCGATCAGGAGCAACTTCGCGGACTATGGGTCCGCGGAAGGAGAAAATTGTGAAGATCAGGAAACTCCTGGGCGCCGTCGCGGTTGTCCTCGCTGTGACCGTAGGGGCCACAGGCTGCGGCAGCCGGGCCGGCACGGCCGCCCCGGCCGCCAGCGCCGACGCCGCCGGTTCCCTCGTCGGGATCTCGATGCCGACGCAGACCTCGGAGCGGTGGATCGCCGACGGCAAGAACGTCTCGGAATCCTTGACGAAGCTCGGCTACAAAGCCGACCTGCAGTACGCCAATGATGACATCCCCACCCAGGTGTCCCAGATCGAGAACATGCTTACCAAGGGTGCCAAAGCCCTCATCGTCGCAGCCATCGACGGCACCACGCTGACCGATGTCCTCGCCAAGGCGAAGGAGCAGAACGTCAAGGTCATCGCGTACGACCGGCTCATCAACGGCACGCCGAACGTCGACTTCTACACCACCTTCGACAACTACACGGTGGGCGTCCAGCAGGCCACTTCGTTGCTGACCGGCCTGGGCCTTGTTGACGCCAGCGGCAAGAAGGTCGAAGGCAAGGGCCCGTTCAATGTGGAGCTCTTCGCCGGCAGCCCGGATGACAACAACGCCAACTTCTTCTGGACCGGCGCCATGGACACCCTCAAGCCGTACCTGGACGCCGGAACCCTGAAGGTGCCCAGCGGCCAGACCAAGTTTGAGCAGGCTGCCATCCTGCGCTGGCAGGCCCCCGTGGCCCAGAAGCGCATGGAGGACATCCTCACGGCCGCCTACAGTTCCGGCACCAAGCTCAATGGCGTCCTCTCCCCGTATGACGGCCTCTCCATCGGCATCATCTCGGCCCTGACGAGCACCGGCGGCTACGCCAAGGGAAGCCTGCCGATCGTCACCGGCCAGGACGCCGAAAAGGGTTCGGTGAAGTCCATCACCGCCGGCGAACAGTACTCCACGATCTTCAAGGACACCCGCCAGCTGGGAGCCCAGGCTGTGAAGATGGTCGACGGCCTCCTGAAGGGTCAGGAACCCGAGGTCAACGACACCAAGACCTACAACAACAAGGTCAAGGTCGTCCCTGCGTACCTGCTCAAGTCCGTCATCATCACGAACGAGAACTACAAGAAGGAACTCATCGACTCCGGTTACTACACCGCGGCCGACGTCAAGTAGCCACGTCGAAGGGTGGCGGGCCGCCGTCGAGTCCGGGCCGCCACCCTTTCCCGTAGACCCCTGCAGCCGCAGGCCTTTCCCGTAGACCCCTGCAGCCGCAGGACGTCTCAGGTACTACCAGTCAGTGAGAATTGGCGATGAACACACCCATTCTTCAAATGCGAGGAATCACCAAGACCTTCCCGGGCGTGAAGGCCCTCCAGGACGTCACCCTGCAGGTGAACCGCGGCGAAGTCCACGCCATCTGCGGTGAAAACGGCGCAGGGAAATCCACCCTGATGAAGGTCCTGTCCGGCGTCTACCCGCACAGCTCCTTCGACGGCGACATCCTCTTCGAAAACGAACCCTGCAACTTCTCCAGCATCAGCGACAGCGAGAAGCGCGGAATCGTGATCATCCACCAGGAGCTGGCACTTAGCCCTTACCTGTCCATCGCCGAGAACATCTACCTCGGCAATGAACAGGCCAACCGCGGCTGGGTGAACTGGCGCAAGACCAACCTGGAGGCCGCGAAACTCCTGGCCCGGGTGGGCCTGAGCGAAAACCCGGTCACCCCCGTCCAGCACATCAGCGTGGGCAAGCAGCAGCTCGTGGAAATCGCCAAGGCACTCTCGAAGGAGGTCAAGCTCCTTATCCTCGATGAACCGACGGCGGCCCTCAACGACGAGGACTCGAGCCACCTGCTGGACTTGATCCTGCACCTCAAGGGCCAGGGTGTCACCAGCATCATCATCAGCCACAAGCTCAACGAAATCCGCAAGGTTGCGGACGCCGTCACCATCATCCGCGACGGCAAGACGATCGAGACCCTCCGCCTGGGAGACGGCGAGATCACCCAGGAACGCATTATCCGCGGAATGGTGGGCCGGGACCTGGAAAGCCTGTATCCGGACCGGGAACCACGGATTGGCGAGGAAGTCCTGCGGATCGAGGACTGGTCCGTCCGTCACCCGCAGGACTACAGCCGGGTGGTGGTCAACAACGCCAGCCTCAACGTCCGCAAGGGGGAAGTGGTGGGGCTGGCCGGACTGATGGGTGCCGGCAGGACGGAGCTGGCCATGAGCGTCTTTGGACGGAGCTACGGCACCGCCACCTCGGGGAAGGTGTTCAAACACGGCACGGAAATCAACACTTCCACCGTCTCCGACGCCATCAAGCACGGCATCGCCTACGCCACTGAGGACCGCAAGCACTACGGTTTGAACCTCATCGAGGACATCAAGCGGAACGTATCCATGGCGGCGCTGCGCAAGCTGGTCAAGGGCGGCTGGGTGGACAAGAACCAGGAAACCGTGGTGGCCAACGACTACCGGAAGAGCATGAATATCAAGGCCCCCTCGGTTGCCGCCGTCACGGGCAAGTTGTCCGGCGGCAACCAGCAGAAAGTGGTGCTGAGCAAGTGGATGTACTCCGATCCGGACGTGCTGATCCTCGACGAACCCACCCGCGGCATCGACGTCGGAGCGAAGTTTGAGATCTACACGATCATCGCGAAGCTGGCCGCGGAAGGAAAGGCGGTCATTGTGATCTCCTCCGAACTTCCCGAACTGCTGGGCATCTGCGACAGGATTTACACCCTGTCTGCCGGGCACATCACCGGCGAGGTCCCGATCGCCGAAGCATCACAGGAAACCCTCATGCACTACATGACCAAAGAGAAGGAATAGCGAACATGTCCGCCCTCCGAGAATCCCTGGGCTTCCTGACAAGCCGCCTCCGCCAGGTTGGCATCTTTGTCGCCCTGATCCTGATCGTTCTGCTGTTCCAGATCCTGACGGACGGGATCCTGCTGGAGCCGCAGAACGTCACCAACCTGGTGGTCCAGAACAGCTATATCCTGATCCTGGCCATCGGCATGGTGATGGTGATCATCGCCGGCCACATCGACCTGTCCGTCGGTTCGGTCGCCGGCTTCATCGGCGCCTGTGCCGGTGTCATGATCGTGCACTGGGGCTGGGAGTGGTGGCTTGCTATTCCGGCCTGCCTGCTGATCGGCGCGCTGGTGGGTGCCTGGCAGGGCTACTGGATCGCGTACGTCGGCATTCCCGCCTTCATCGTCACCCTCGCCGGGATGCTGATTTTCCGCGGCCTGACACTGATCGTTCTCAAAAACCAGCAGATCACGCCGTTCCCCGGCGAACTGCGGGCGCTGGGCGGCGGCTTCCTGCCGGACATTTCCGGCGGCACGTCGGTGCTGGAGTGGCTGACGGTCATCCTTGGCGTCGGCGCCACCCTGGCGCTGGTGATCCAGGCGGTCAAGGAACGCCGGATCCGCAAGAAGTTCGAACTCGAGAACGAGCCGATGGCCTGGTTCGCCACCAAGACCGCGTTCATTGCCCTGCTCATGCTGACCATCACCTTCCTGCTCGCCAGCTACCGGGGAACCCCAATCGTCCTGATCGTGCTGGCGGTCCTGGTGATCGTCTACACGGCCCTGATGAACAACAGCGTCTTCGGCCGTCACACCTACGCACTCGGCGGCAACCTGCACGCGGCTGAGCTGTCCGGCATCAAAACCAAGGTCGTCACCTTCCGGCTGTTCGTGAACATGGGCGTCCTTGCCGCACTGGCCGGCCTCGTGTTCACGGCCCGGCTCAACTCCGCCCAGCCGGCCGGCGGCACGGGCTTCGAACTGGACGCCATCGCAGCGGCATTCATCGGCGGCGCCGCAGTCACAGGCGGCATCGGAACCGTGGCAGGGGCCATGATCGGCGGTCTCATCATGGGTGTCCTCAACAACGGCATGTCGATCCTGGGCCTCGGCACCGACTACCAGCAGCTCATCAAGGGCCTGGTACTGCTCCTCGCCGTCGGCTTCGACATCTTCAACAAGAACCGCAGCGGCAAGGGCGGTGGGATCTCGATCATCGAGCGTCTCAAACTGAAAACCCCGCCAGCGGCTGATGTCGACGCCGGGAAGCCGGCGGCAGAGCATCCGGTCCCGGTAGCGGCCGGAAAGTAGCACGGGATACTTCAGACTGCTGCGACCGGGGCGGCCTCCAAGAGGGCGGCCCCGGTCGGACGTTTATTGCGGGTCTTTGCTGTGCGGCTACCGGGCAGCCGATGGCGCAGTCTGGTTCCCGGCGGCGGCCGGCTCGCCGGCGATGATGGCGTCCACTTCAGCCTTTTCCTTGGCGCCCCAGGTTTCGCGGGTGTTCAGCCGGCGTGGTCGTTGCCGAGTGCGATTTTCATGGGTCTCCTTCGTGTGGGACTTAGTGCGGGACGTTCAGGCGGGGTGTTGCGGGGTTTGGCGGCTATGCCGGTACTTCATCGCGCCATGGAATCGATTCCATAGCGCCGGGGCGCGTCACGGCGACAGCGGAGGCATGGGTGGCGTGGAGCATTGCCGCAGGCATCTCGCGGTCGCTGCCGGCGAGGGATGCGGCGAGGTAGCCCACGAACGTGTCGCCGGCTCCGGTGGTGTCCCTGGCGTCCACCTTCCTTGCTGGCACGTGCAAGGGACTGCCGTCGACGACGGTGAAGGATCCTTCCGCGCCGGCGGTGCACACGATGGCGGGCCCCAGGACGGGCGGGAGCGACACGACCAGCTCCCGGTGGTTTCCTTGGATTCCGGCCAGGCCGGTGAGGCCCGCGAGAACCTGGATTTCCTGTTCGTTCACCACCAGGAGGTCGACGTCGTCGAGCAGCGCCTCGATCTGCCGGGGGGCCGGCGCGGCGTTGAGGATGACGAATGCCCCGCGACTCTTCGCGGTCCGCGCGGCCTGCCGGACCAGCGCCGTCGGGATTTCCAGCTGCAGGACCAGGACGTCGCCGGGCTGGACGCCGGCGAGTCCCGCTTCGACGTCGGCGGCGGTAAGCCCGGCGTTCGCGCCCGGACTCACGATGATCTGGTTTTCGCCCTGGTCATCGACCGCGATGACCGCCGTTCCGGTGGCGGCGGTGCCGCTGACCCGAACGTGGCCGGCATCGATGCCGGCCTCGGCGAGGACCTCAAGAATCCGCCGGCCATGGGCGTCGTCGCCGACGGCGCCGGTGAACCTCACCGCGGCGCCGGCCCGGGCGGCCGCGACGGCCTGGTTGCCGCCCTTGCCCCCGGGGCTGTACGTTGCGTCCGAGCCCCGGACGGTTTCGCCCGCCCGGGGCAGGGCGCTGACGCGGATGTTCTGGTCGATATTGAGGCTTCCGACCACAAAAACCGTGCTCATTGGACCTGCTCCTTCGGTGGTGCGGGACGGTGCCCGAAGCCGCAGTACATAGGGGCGGAATTGAGGGGCGCTGCCGTCACGATGACGTTGGTCCTGGTGGAACGGAGCGCGCGCGCCTGGGCGTTGGGGTGGAAGCCCAGCTCTGTGACGGCGGCGGCCACTCTCTGGCGGGACTCGGCGGAGGTCGCCGGGTTTCCGGAGAGCACCCCGGACGCCGTGGCGGGGGAGACACCGGCCAGTGCCGCCACGTCCTTGATGGTGATGGATGGTCCCGTCACTGCTGCCGCCTCCCGCGCTCAAAACGAATCATGGAATCGATTCCATGGAATCGTTCACTCGCCGTGGACGGCGGCCTGGCGCTCCTCGGACCGGTTCAAATAGGCCAGCAGCAGCGCGCCGGCGCGGTCCAGGTCTCCGGCTTCCAGGGCGGTGCAGATTTCCTCGTTGTCCGGCAGGTAGCCCCGGTAGAAGTGCGCGTCCACGGTGGCCTTGTGGAAGAACAGCCGCATCTCAGCCAGTACCTGGGACATGATCGTGTCCAGCCGCCGGCTGCCCGCCAGGGCCACGATCGCGCCATGGAAATGCTGGTTGGCGCTGCCCAGGCCCTCCTCGTCATTGGCGGCGGCGGCGGCTTTGCCCTCTTCAACGGCAGCGCGGACCACGGCCACGCGCTCCGGGCTACCGCCGCCGCGGATCGCACTGACTTCAATGGCGCGGCGCACGGTGTAGACGTCGTGGATGTCGCCGGCCTCGAGTCTGGCCACGAAGACGCCGCGGTTGGGGTGCCGGACCACCAGGCGCTCGGCCGCCAGTTCGGCGAAGGCCTCGCGGACCGTGTTGCGGGAGACGCCCAGGTCTTCGGCGATGGTCGACTCTGTGAGCCGGGCTCCCGGCAGGAGCAGGCCCTCCGCCAGTTGCAGGCGCAGCTCGGCCGCCACCCGGTCCGCCACGGAGGGGACGGCCACGCGCAGCCGCGCCGCAGCTGCGCCTAGGGCAGAGCCGGCAGCTGCATCGGGAGTGGTCATAGTGCCGAATCTACACGATTGTCCCAATGTTGAATCGTCGGATTGTTGAACAATCCGAGAAATTGATGCATCCTAGTAGGGGGCTATCATGAGACGAGGATCACAAATGGCAACCATTGACCTGAACAGCGACGTTGGCGAGTCCTTCGGCCGCTGGACCCTGGGCGACGACTCGGCGATGTTCCGCTCGGTCTCCAGCGCCAACGTGGCGTGCGGATTCCATGCGGGCGACCCCAGCGTCATCCGCCGGACCTGCCGCGAGGCGGTTGCCGCCGGCGTCGTGATCGGCGCCCACGTCGGCTACCGCGATCTCGCCGGCTTCGGCCGCCGCTTCCTGGACATCGACCCGATCGAACTGGCCGACGACGTCGTCTACCAGATCGGTGCGCTGCAGGCGCTGGCTGCCGTCGAGGGCGGCACGGTCAAGTACGTCAAGCCGCACGGCGGCCTCTACAACGCGATCGTCTCGCACACCGGCCAGGCGAAGGCCGTCGTCGACGCCGTGAAATCCGTTGACCCGAACCTGCCCATCCTGGGCCTGCCGGGCTCGGAAGTGCTGCGCCTGGCCGAGGCCGCCGGCCTCCGCGCGGTGACCGAAGCCTTCGCGGACCGGGCCTACAACCCGGACGGCACCCTCGTGTCCCGTACGCTTCCCGGAGCCGTGCTGGAGGACCCCGCTCTCGTCACTGAGCATGTCCTCCGGATGGCCACCGATTCCGCCATCCGCACCATCGACGGCTCCATCCTGAAAATCCGCGCCGAAAGCATCTGCGTGCACGGTGACTCCCCGGGGGCCGTCGCCATGGCCGCTGCCGTCCGCGAAGCGCTCAACGCCGCAGACATCACCACCGCCGCCTTCGTCTAGGCCGCAGCTTCACGCTTCACACCCCGGTTCTGCCGGGACCACCCGCACCTAAACCCAAGCAACAGGCAGCACCCCGCACACCTGGAGGAAAACCATGACTGCAGCACCGCATCAGGCCACCCCGGCCGCCGGCAAGAGGAGGATCCCGCCTGGTGCCCTCAAGGCCTATGTCGCGAGCCTCACCGGCACTTCGCTGGAGTACTACGACTTCGCGATCTACTCCGTGGCCTCGGCCCTCGTGTTCCCCAAGGTCTTCTTCCCGGGTAACGACGAATACGTCGGGCTGCTGCTGTCCTTCTCGACCTTTGCGGTTGGCTACCTCGCCCGTCCCATCGGCGGCGTGATCTTCGGCCGGCTCGGTGACAAGATCGGCCGCAAGCAGGTCCTCGTGACCACCCTGCTGCTGATCGGCATCGCTACGGTGGTGATCGGCGCGCTCCCGGGCTACGCCACCATCGGTATAGCCGCACCCATCATCCTCGTGTTGCTGCGCCTGGCGCAGGGCATCGGCGTCGGCGGCGAGTGGGGCGGGGCCGTGCTGCTCTCGAGCGAATTCGGCGACGCGAAGCGGCGCGGCTTCTGGTCTTCCGCCGCGCAGATTGGCCCGCCCGCCGGCAACCTGATGGCCAACGGCGTTCTGGCCGTGCTCGCCGCGACGCTCAGCAACGAAGAGTTCCTCTCCTGGGGCTGGCGCGTGGCCTTCCTCGCCTCGGCGGTGTTGGTGGGCTTCGGCCTGCTGATCCGGCTGAAGCTCGAGGAAACTCCCGTCTTCAAGGCCATCCAGGCCCACGGCGAACAGCCCAAGGCCCCCATCAAGGAGGTCTTCACCAAGGAGCCGCGCGCCCTCGTCTCGGCCGCCCTGTCCCGCATCAGCCCGGACGTGCTGTACTCCCTGCTCACCGTCTTTATGGCCGTGTACGCCACCAAGGAACTGGGCATGAGCACCAGCAACGTACTGACCGCCATCCTGATCGGCTCAGCCTTCCAACTGTTCCTGATCCCGGCGGCGGGCGCCCTCACGGACCGCGTCAACCGCCGACTCGTATACGGCATCGCCGCCGTCGGAACCGCCGTCTACATTCCGCTGTTCTTCCTCATGATTCAGGACAAGTCGGTCCTCACGCTGACCATCGGAATCGTGATCGGGCTGGCCTTCCACGCCTTCATGTATGGCCCGCAGGCGGCTTACATCACCGAACAGTTCCCGGCGCGGCTGCGCTACGCCGGCAGTTCGCTGGCTTACACCCTGGCCGGCGTGGTCGGCGGCGCTATCGCACCGCTGGTCTTCACTGCCCTCTTCGCTGTCAGCGGCAACTGGTTCCTGATCGCCGGCTACCTCGCGGTCGCCTCCATCGTGACCGTGATCGGGCTGGCCATCGGGCGCAACCCGCATACCGACGAGGAGGAGCGGCTCCTGCAGGAAGCCCGCGCCTGAGCGGCGCGGATCTTCTTCGGCGGATCCTGTCCGCCGGCATGATTTCACCGGCACAATGATTGAGGCAACCCGTGATTGAGACAGCAGGGGAACCCCTGAAGGCACAAGCCGCCGCAGCAGGCGAAACCGCAGTTCACAAGGTCCGCTCCGTGCGGGCCGTGGGGACGCGTGCGGTCCTCGCTGAGCTCTCCGGCACCCAGGACGTGCTCGCCCTCCAGGCGCTGCTCCTCGAGAAACCGCTGCCGGGCCAGCAGGACATCCTGGCCGCGGCCGAGACCGTCCTGGTCAAGGCCGAATCCCCGGCCTCGGCCCGGCGCATCGCCGCCCGCCTGATGCAGCTCGACCTCACCGCACCCGTGCAACGCGACGGCGAGCTGGTGGTCATTGACACCGTGTACGACGGCGAGGACCTCGCCGAAGTCGGACGGCTCACCGGCCTGGGAACGGACGGCGTGATCGCCGCCCACTCCGGGCAGGTCTGGACCGTGGCCTTCGCCGGCTTCGCCCCCGGATTCGGATACATGATCGGGGAGAACCAGCAGCTGGAAGTGCCGCGCCGCAGCTCGCCCCGCACCGCAGTTCCCGCGGGCTCCGTGGCGCTGGCCGGCAACTACTCGGCCGTGTACCCGCGCCGTTCCCCGGGCGGCTGGCAGCTGATCGGGCGCACCAACGCCAAGATGTGGGACTTGGACCGGGAGCCGCCCGCCCTGGCCGCCCCCGGCCACCGGGTGCAGTTCCGTCCGGTCCGGGATGCACTCGCCCTCGCGGCCGAGCCAGCCACCGAGCCAGCCACCGAGCCAGCTGTCGAGCCGGCCGCGGCGCCTGCGGCCGAGGGCACCGCGCCGGAACCGGTTGCCGGGCAGGACGTCATGGCCGGGATCCGGATCGTTTCACCGGGCCTTCAGAGCCTGATCCAGGACCTCGGCCGGGACGGCCACTCCGGCCTGGGCGTCTCCGCCGCCGGCGCGCTGGACCGGGCCTCGTTGCGCCGGGCCAACCGCCTCGTCGGCAACGCCCCCGGCGCAGCCGGCATCGAGACCGTCGCGGGCGGACTCAAGGTCCAGGCCGTGGGGGACCAGGTCCTCGCCGTCGCCGGGGCGCCGTCGGAACTGAGCATCGCGTCCGCACCGGACGACGCCGGCGATACGTGGCAGCGCACCGTGCCGGTGGCCACTGCCTTCGCGCTGCTCGACGGCGAAACGCTCAGCATCGGTGCGCCGCACAGCGGCTTCCGCAGCTACCTTGCGGTCCGCGGCGGGGTGGATGCCGCCCCGGTACTGGGCAGCCGCTCCACGGACACCATGTCCGGGATCGGTCCTGCGCCCCTGGCCGCCGGGCAGCAACTGGGCGCCGGCGGAGAAGCCGAGACCGGCGTCGTCGGAAATCCCGAACTGCAGCCGGACTACCCGGGCACCGGGGCGACCGTCCTCGACGTCGTCCCCGGCCCCCGCGCCGACTGGTTCGATCAGGCGGCACTGGATTCCTTCACCGCCCAGGACTGGGCCGTGCTGCCGCAGTCCAACCGCGTCGGCATGCGGCTGGACGGTACGCCGCTGCAGCGCAGCCGCCAGGGCGAACTGCCCAGCGAAGGCACCGTCGCCGGCGCCCTGCAGGTCCCGCCGGAGGGCCTGCCCGTGCTCTTCCTGGCCGACCATCCGATCACCGGCGGCTACCCGGTGATCGCCGTGGTGGTCGACTCCCAGCTGGACCTCGCCGCCCAGGTCCCGATCGGCGGCAGGATCCGCTTCCGCTGGGCCGAATCCGCCACCACCGAACACCCCACCGAACACGGCACTACTGAACACGCCACCACCACAGAAGAAGCGAGTAACTGATGCGCAAGGTCCTGATCGCCAACCGTGGAGAAATCGCGGTCCGCATAGCCCGGGCCTGCGACGACGCGCAGCTGGCGTCCGTCGCTGTCTACGCCGACATCGACGCCGACGCCCTGCACGTCTCGGCCGCGGATGAGGCCTTCAGCCTGGACGGCAACTCGCCCGCGGACACGTACCTGAACATCCCCAAGCTCCTCGCCGTGGCGGCCCAGTCCGGTGCGGACGCCGTCCACCCCGGCTACGGCTTCCTCTCCGAGAACGCCGACTTTGCCCAGGCCGTCCTCGACGCCGGGCTGACCTGGATCGGTCCGACGCCGGACGCGATCCGGCTGCTCGGGAACAAGATCACGGCCCGCGACGCGGCCGTCCGGGCCGGCGCACCCCTGGTGGCCGGCAGTGACGGTCCCGTCGACACGGCGGCCGAGGCCCGCGCCTTCGCCGAAGAGCATGGCCTGCCGATCGCCATCAAGGCCGCCTTCGGCGGCGGTGGCCGCGGCATGAAAGTGGTCCGGGTCATCGACGAGGTCGAGGAAGCCTTCGACTCCGCCGTCCGCGAAGCCGTTGCCGCCTTCGGCCGGGGCGAGTGCTTCGTGGAGCGCTACCTGGACCGTCCGCGCCACGTCGAGGCGCAGGTCCTGGCGGACGCGCACGGCAACGTCGTGGTCGTCGGAACCCGTGACTGCTCCCTGCAGCGCCGGCACCAGAAGCTCCTCGAAGAGGCCCCCGCGCCGTTCCTGACCGACCAGCAGACCACGCTGATCTACGACGCCGCCAAGGCCGTCTGCCGGGAAGCGGGCTACTCCGGCGCCGGCACGGTGGAATTCCTCGTCGCGGCGGACGGCACCGTGGCCTTCCTGGAGGTCAATACCCGGCTCCAGGTGGAGCACCCGATCACCGAGGAAACCACGGGGATCGACCTCGTCCAGGAACAGTTCCGGATCGCCGCGGGGGAGCCGCTGCGCCTGGCCGAAGACCCGGCACCGCACGGACACGCCTTCGAATTCCGGCTTAACGCCGAGGACGTGGGCCGCGGCTTCCTGCCCTCGCCCGGCACCATCGGCGAATTCGCCGGTCCCACCGGCCCGGGCATCCGCCTCGACACCGGCGTCCGCTCCGGGTCCTTCGTCGCGCCGCAGTTCGATTCCCTGCTCGCGAAGCTGATCGTCACCGGCGCGGACCGCCAGCAGGCCCTGCGCCGTGCCCGCCGGGCCCTCGCCGAAATGCGGATCACCGGGGTCGCCACCGTGCTGCCCTTCCACCGGGCCGTGCTGGAATCCCCGGACTTCACCTCCGAGGACGGCCTCGGCATCCACACCCGATGGATCGAAACCGACTTCGCGGACAGCATCCCTGCCGATCCGGACTACAGCACCACCGCGCCCGACGGCGAACGCCGCACCATCACTGTCGACGTGGACGGCAGGCGCCTCGCCGTCGGCCTTCCGGCCGATCTGCTGGACGCCTGGGCCCGCTCGGGCAGCTCCGCGCCCGCCGGGGTGTCGGTAGCGTCCGACGGCGGTGCCGCCGCCGCTGGCGACCCTGGGGAGCTGCGCGCGGACATGGCAGGGACAGTCGTGAAATGGCTCGTCGAGCCGGGAGCCGAAGTCTCGGCCGGGGACCCGGTGGTGGTCCTTGAGGCCATGAAGATGGAAACCCAGGTCTCCGCGCACCGGGACGGCACCGTCACCGACGTCCGCACCAAAGCGGGCGGGGTTGTCACGGCCGGCGCGGTGCTCGCGCTGATCGGGTAGCCGCATTCTGCTGATGTTTGGCGAGTGACTGGGCCGTTTCCGCTGGCGGAAGCGGCCCAGTCACGTTCGAGCGGGCGTGGCTATGCCTCCAGCCCGAGTCCGCGCCTGCCGATGGGGTTGAGTTCCTTCTCATGGAACCGGTTATCCCAGTCGGCTTCATAGTGCTCTTCGGGAAAATCCCGGGGTGAGCGTCCGGCTTTGAAGTCCTCTGCCACTCGGTACAGAAGGGCCCCGGGCCGGGGCCCCATTGCATGCCCGTGGAGCGGCAGTGGAAGGGATCTGGGCCGAATACCGCCGGTGATCTCCAGGTGATCTTCAAGTGATCGGCCGGTTGCGAGCCGAACAACCTCCACAACGGGAACGGCCGGGCACGCTGGGGAGCGTGCCCGGCCGTGTGTCCGGTGGTTGTGGTTGTTGCCCGGTCAGGTCCGTGACTCTGAGAGGGCCGGAGCGGCCTGGACCTGCTGGGCGGGTGGCTGGGCGCGGCGGTTGAGCCACATTTCGAAGACGTCGCTGGTGTGCCACTCGAAGGAGGCGAGCACCGGGGTGCCGTTGATGTCGTAGTCGACCTCGTCGAAGTAGAGCAGCGGGACGCCTTCTTTGACCTGGAGCTGTGCGGCCTCAGGGGGTCCGGCGAGGACGGGGAGCAGCTTGGCCCGCCCGTTCCGGACGCCGTAGTTGAGGGTCTCGAGCAGGTCGAACAGGGACGGGCCGAGGTTGGACCGGGCCGCTTCGGGCACGAGGGCCAGAGGGACGCGGTCGAGGCTGTAGACGACGGGCCGGGCATCGGCGAACCGGACCCGTTCGACGATGACGACCTCGGCCCCGCGGTCCAGGCGGAGCCGGGCCCGGTCGCCGTCATCGGCGGGTACCACGCGCTGGGAGATGATCCGGATGCTGGGGGTGAATCCGGCGGCCTGAATCATCGCGGTGTAGCTGACGTTCAGGTCCAGCGCGTGGCGCTGCGGCACCCTGGTGACGTAGGTGCCTTTGCCATGGAGGCGGGAAAGGTACCCGGCGTCGATCAATGCCCGGTAGCCTTCGCGGACCGTGGCGCGGCTCACCGCGAACTTCACCGACATTTCGTCCTCGTTGGGGAGCCGGTCGCCGACGTTATACGTGCCGTTGCTGATGAGCTCGGTGAGTTCATCTCGAACCTGTTCTGCAAGATTTGGCCGGCGACCTGACATGGTGTCCTCCCTGGGGCAATAAATCCAGTGTACTGGCGGTGCGGGTTCTGGTTAGACGCGGGCGCCGGCGGCGGCGTCGGCGTAGGACAGGGCGGTGCGGACCTGGGACACGACGTCCTTTTCGCCGGGGAGCTTGCCGTCGAAGATGGCCGCGCCGATGGTGAAGCCCCAGACGCCGGCTTCGGCGAGACCGCGGACCTGGTCCTCGTTGACGACCGAGCCGGCAGCGATGGTGGGCCCATCGACAACGCGGGCGACGGCGGCGGTGAGTTCCAGCGGATCGACGGTGGCGTGGCGGTAGGCGAGCAGGTCCACGCCGTGGACGCCCTCGAGCTTGGAGAGTTCGGCGGCGTGCGCGGTGATCTCCTCGATGGTGCCGAGCAGTGCGCTGGGGTGCCCGGCGACGCGGCCGGGGAAGGGGGCGAACTTGATTCCGGTGCCGGCGAGCTTCTCGACGGCCTCGGCGGCGAACTTGCCGCCCACGATCCAGTCCACGCCGGCGGCGATGGCGGCGTCGATGGAGTCCATCTCATCAGCCTTGTCGACCGAGACCACCTCGAGGTAGACCACCAGGTCCGCGGCGTGCGCGGCGGCGGTCAGCTCACGGGCCTTCTCGGCGGTGGCGCCGACGTCCTTGAAGCCGATGTGGCGCAGCCCGGTGTCCTTGACCTGCTCGAGGACCTCCAGGGCGTTGTCGACGGTGCGGTCGTTGTGGGTGAGCATGAAGATGAATTCAGACATTGTTCTTGTTCTTTCGCTTGTGGTGGGTGCTGCTGGGTGGGTACTGCCAGGTGGGGTGGTGCTGCTGGTGGGGTGGTGCGTGTGTGGGTCAGGCGGGGAGGAGTCCGCGGACGTCGTCCAGGACGTGGGTCGGCAGGATGCCGGAGGCGGCGAGGTGGTCATCGGTGGTCGCTCCGGACATCACCAGGGCCGAGGCCATGCCGGCATTCAGGCCCATGGCGACGTCGGTCAGGAGCCGGTCCCCGACCATCACGGCCTCGTGGGCCGGGATGCCGAGGCGGTGCAGGAAGGCGTTGGCCATATGGACGCTGGGTTTGCCGACGATCGCTTCGGCGCGTCCGCCGGTGCAGGCCTCGATGGCCGCAAGCATCGCGGCGCAGTCGGGCAGGCCGCCGTCGGGGGTGGGGCAGTACGGGTCGGGATTGGTGGCCACGATCACGGCGCCGGCGTTCACGGCCTGGTAGGCGCGGGTGAGTTTGTCGTAGTCGAAGGTCCGGTCGAAGGAGACCACCACGACGTCGGTCTGGGCCGGGTCATCGGTCAGGGTGAACCCGGCGCCGCGCAGCGATTCGATCAGGACCGGTTCGCCCACGGCCAGGACACGGGCCCCGGGATGGCGGCCGGCGAGGTACAGGGTGAGCGCGTCGAGCGCGGAGATTACGTCCTGGGCCTGGGCCGGGATGCCGAGCCGGGTCAGCTTCGCGGCGTAGGCCTCGGCGGTCTCGAGCGGCTTGTTGGTCACGAAGACCACCCGGGCCCCGGAGTTGCGCAGCGCCGCCACGACGGTGTCCGCGCCCTCGATCAGGTCATCGCCCAGATACAGCGTGCCGTCCAGGTCGAAGGCGTAGCCCCGGTAGAGCGGGGCCGCTTCGCGGCGGCCGGCTTCTTTGGCCAGTAGTTCAACGGGCATCGTTGCCCTCCTTTCGGCCCCTTGCGGGGCACAATATAAGTCTAACGTTAGACGTCTAACGACTCAAGTCGATGATGGAATCTCTGGAAGAAAGTTTCGCGGTGTGGTGCCGGTGGTGCTGGTGCCGGGCGGGGGCTGCCGGGTCGCGGCGCCCCCGCCGGGCGGTCGGCCAGATCAGCCTGCCGGGCTGGCCGGGCTGTCGGGCTCTTTGGTGGGGCTGGGTTGGTCAGGCGTCTGCGGTGAGGGCCTGGTCGGTGAGGGCGAGTTCTTCTTCGGCGGTGTAGTTGCCGACGCGCTTGCGGCCGACGGCGAAGTAGTAGGCCATGAACAGGGCCACCATGATCACGGCGATGACGAACGCGAGGGGGAAGCTGACCAGGGCTGCGGGGATCAGGATCCCGGCCAGGATCAGGGCGATCCACATCGTGACGCGTCCACCGCGTGCCTTGTAGGGGCGGTGCAGGTCGGGGCGCTTCTTCCGCAGCACCAGGGCTGCGGCCATCATCAGCATGTAGGACACGGCCGCGACGAGCACGGAGAGAGTGACCAGGACCGGGATGGCGTCCGGGAGGATGGTGGCGCCCAGGATGACGAAGACGAAGCCGATGACGCCGGGCACGATCAGCGAGCCGACCGGGGCGTGATGCTTGTTGAGCTTGGACAGTGATGCCGGCAGGTAGCCTGCACGGGACAGGGCGAAGGTCTGGCGTGAGTAGGCGATCACGATCGCGTGGAACGAGGCGACCAGGGCGGCGAGGCTGAAGATCGCGATCACCGGGACGATCCAGGTCTGGGATCCCACGACGTTGGACAGGGCCACGGTCAGCGGGGCCGCTGCGCCGGGGAAGTCGGACCCGCCGACGCCGGCGGCGACGGTGAGGGTGCCGAGGCCGATCACGGCGAGGGTGATGAAGGCCATGATCAGGGCCTTGGGGATGTCCTTGGCCGGGTTCTTGGTCTCTTCGGCAGCCATGGGGAGGCTTTCGATGGCGAAGAAGAACCATGCGGCGAGCGGCAGGGTGGCCCAGAGGCCGCCGATGCCGTTGGGCAGGATGGCTCCGCCCGAGTAGGCGTTCAGGTTATCCAGTGACATCTTCGGCGCACCGATCACCATGAAGACAATGAGGCCGACGACCGCGACGGCGGTGAACACGAATTCGATCTTCATCGAGTTGCCGGCGCCCAGGAGATGGACCACGGTCGAGCCGATGTAGAGGACTGCGGCGCTGACCAGGACCGGCACGTCGGGGAAGAGGACCTGCACGTAGGCGCCGACGGTCAGCGCCACCGCGACCGGGGCAAACACGAATTCCAGAAGGACGCTGACTCCGGCGAGGTAGCCCCAGACCCGGCCCAGTGCTGTGCGGACGTAGGCGTAGGCTCCACCGGCGTGGGGTACTGCTGCGGACAGTTCGCCGATCACGGTTGAGAGGCCGGCGTAGAGCAGGCCCATGATCGCGATTGCGATCAGGTAACCCCAGTAGCCGGTCAGGCCCAGGCCCGCGTTCCAGCCGTAGTAATCACCGGAGATCACGGCGCCGACGCCGATGCCCCAGAGCAGGACGGGCCCTGCAACCTTGTGAAGATTCTTCTTCTTGTGCTCCGCCTGCACTGGCGAAATTGTGGCTTGTGACACTGACCTGCTCCTTTGCGGGTTGTATCCATCATCGGCGCCACGGGAGGCGGGCCGTCTGATGTTTGACGAGGAAGCCGCGGGATTGCTCCGGTGGCTGGGTGCCGGGCTGAAATCAGCGCTCCGGGACCGGGTGTTTCGAAGGGGTGTTACGAACGGCCGCCGCGGGGGCGGCGGGCCTGGCTTTTCTCTGGCGTCATCGGCAGGGAAAGTGTCCGGAAGGGGCTTTCGCGACCTTGTTCATCAAGCATACCAAGTCGTTAGACGTCTGACAAGAGAAAGTTTTGTTGTTTTCCGGGACGGTTAAGCGTGCAGGCCGGCCGCCGCGCGGGCGGCAGGAACTGCCCTTTTCATGACAGCATCGGCAGAGGCGTCATCGGGTACGGAGATCGCTTCCCGCTGGAGGCGCACGAATTCCTGATAGCGCTCCAGTTCGTCGTCGACGTCTTGCGCAGTCCAGTCCAGGGCCGGGGCCACGGCCCTGGCAACCTCGGATGCGGCTTCTTCGCCGAAATCCTTGGATTCAATGGAAATACGCAGGCGGCGCTCAAGGACGTCCTCCAAATGCAGGGCCCCTTCGTGCGTCACTGCGTACAGCGCTTCAGCCAGAAGGGCGCCGCCGCCGCCGCAGATCTCCAGCCCGAGCACCCTGTTCTCGGCCACAGGCTTCAAGACTTCAGTGGCCATGTTTCCGTATCGACCGACCAGGCGTGCTGCGTGGCTGGACGGCAGTCCGAGGGTTTCGAGCATGTAGGCGCAGACGCTTTCAATCTCGGCGGCAACGAAGTTTTCGCCACCGAGGAGGGGCAGGTCCAGTGTTTGCGAGGGGCGGGCAGTGCTTCGCCCCTGTGTCGCGGCGTCCACAGCGTCCTTTGCCATGACCCTGTAGGTGGTGAGTTTGCCGCCGGCGATCACCGCGATGCCCTCGTGGGGCACGTCAACGACGTGTTCCCTGCTCAGCTGCGCGGTCGAGCCTGCCTTGCCTTTCACGAGCGGGCGGAGTCCGGCGTAGACACCGAGGATATCCTCGTGGACGATCGGGACCTCGAGCACCTTGTTGACGTGATCGAGCAGGTACTGGACGTCCGCGGAGGTGGCGGAGGGATTCGTTTTTCCCAGGTCCCATGGCGTGTCGGTGGTGCCGATGATCCAGTAGTTGCCCCAGGGGATGACGAAAAGGACACTTGCCCCTGCCCGCAGGATCAATCCCATGGTGGACGGGAAGCGATCACGGTCAACGAGGATATGAACCCCCTTGGACATGGTGACTTCGACTGCCGAGTCGACGCCGATCATGGTTTGCGATTCTGCGGTCCACACACCCGTTGCGTTGATGATGGAGCGGGCCCGCACCTCGAACCGCTCACCCGTCTCTTCATCCGAGACGAGTACTGTGTGGTCCGCGCTGCCGGTGCCGGGCATGATCTCCACTGCGCCGGCGCGATTCATCGCATGGACGCCCCGCGACACCGCAGTGCGCACGATCGTTGCGACCAGCCTGGCGTCATCGACCTGGGCATCAAAGTAGCTGATGCCCCCACGGCATGCAGCGCGGTTCAGGCCGGGCAGTTCAGCCCTGACGCGCTTGCGGCTGAGGTGGCGGTGCAGGCCGACGCCCGGGTGGCGGCCGCCGGCATAGCTGAACAGGTCATACAGGGCCATCCCGGCCCCCACATAAAACCGCTCGGCCAGCGGCGCGGTGACGGGGTAGAGGAACGAGACAGGCTTGACGAGGTGGGGTGCGATTGCGCGCAGGAGAAGGCCGCGCTCCACAAGAGCCTCCTTGACCAGCTTGAAGTTGAGCTGCTCAAGGTAGCGGATTCCGCCGTGCACCAACTTGGAAGACCGGCTGGAGGTGCCGCTGGCCCAGTCGCTCTTCTCGATAATGCCGACCGTAAGTCCCCGCGATGCCGCATCGAGGGCAGCGCCGGCGCCGACAACGCCGCCGCCAATAACAAGCACGTCGAGTACTTGTGACTTCATCGCAGCGCGGGCTGATTCGCGTTGCGCAGTGTTGAGTCGCCCGGTTCCGGCGGAAGTGGCGGTCTTGCTCATTGTGGCCTCCATGGGTCTGCCTGCCTTTCGTGGCCAGGCGTCATCAGCGTGGGATGTCATTAGACGTCTGACGAATAAAAGTGGGTATTGTTGGTTCGGGAATGGGCTTCGCTTGCGGTGGGGCCCGGCGTTTACAGTCCGGCGCCGATCCGTTCTGCCTCGGCGAGGGCGGCCAGGACGTCGGTCTTGGTCCAGGCTCCGGTGAGGTAGGCGAGATCGGCGATGTTGAAGCGGTTGCGCATGAGGTGGCAGTTCGTGAGCGCCCAGATGACGTCGTCTTCCTTGCTGGGGTTTTCCAGTTCGGAGAAGCGGGTCGGCGCGCCGGCGGCGCGGAGTGCCGCGACGATGGCTTCCGGTTCGCCCAGCAGGCCCGAGAGCACCTCGGCGTGGGCCGGCCAGGCTGCGGCGGCGTCGCGGATTTTGGCCCCGGCATCGACAGCGCGGAGGTGTTCGAGTTTCTTGGAGTAGTCGGACCAGCACTCGTTGCTCGTGGAACCGGCCTCGTCCATCCAGTCGAAGGCCTCCCGGACGGTGCGTTCGGCGTCGTCCGGCTCGGGGAGCCGGAGGGCGCCGAGGCTTCCGGTGCGGAGCTTCTCGTTCATGTTCCGCCAGAGGATCGCGACGATGACGGTCGCGACGCCCACCTGGGCGCCGTGGTGGGCGGTGTCTGTGCCGCGGGCCGTGCTGGCCATGTCCAGGAGGTGGCTGATGACATGTTCCATGCCGGAGGACGGGGAGGTTTGTCCCGCGACGCCCATTGAAATGCCCGACAAGGTCACGAACTTGGCCAGCGTCGACAAGGACTCCGGGTCAGAGGTCCCCACGCCGGGGGCAAGGCCCAGGAGTTCGGCGCCGTGGCGGCGGGTCATGGTCGCGGCCTCGGCGGAGTAGCCGCGGTCCATCTCGACGAGGGAGGACAGGTACCAGTCCGCGGGGGCGGTGAACATCGAGATCATGTCGCCGAGTCCGGAGCGGTTCAGCAGTGCCGGCGCCCCTTCCAGGACGTTGCTGTCGACCACCAGTGCGTTGGGCCAGCCGGAGTGGGCGGTGCGCTTGACGCCGTTGATCAGCAGCACGGACTGGTCATCGGCGAAGCCGTTGACGGAGGCGGCGCTTTGCACGACGACGTGCGGCCGGGTCCCGGCGGCGACCTTGCCGATGTCGCACAGGGTGCCGGAGCCGATGGTGACGATGACGTCCGCGCCGGCACAGCCGGCGGTCGCAGCGCTCACGGTGGTCTCGTCGGCGTGGACGTGGCCCGGGAGGGCCACGGTGGTGACCGTGCCCAGGGTTTCCAGGAGGGCCGTGACGGCGGGCTTGAGGTGGGTACCCGAGCCGGTGGTGTAGACGTCCTCGTCGGTGAGGACGGCGATGCTGTTATGGGCCGGGAGGGCGGCGACGATGTCGTGGACGGAGTCCAGCACGTCGGCGCCGATGACGACCTGCTCGAGGCCGACCAGGGGGTGGGAGAGGTAGCGGTCGAGGTCAGACGAGAGCGTCATGGCGTGTTTCTTTCTGCGGGATGGATTCGACGGCGTCGAAGAGGGAGCGGTAGTCCTGGTAGGCCATTTCAAGGGCCTCGGCATGGGCAGGGTCGGGGTCGATGCTGACCGGGTCGAGTTCGACGACGGCATCGACGGCGGATTCGAGGCTGGCGAAGGTGCCGGCGGCGACGGCGGCGAGCAGGGCCCCGCCGGTGGCGCTGGTCTCCTCGGTGAGCACCTTCTGGATCGGGGTGTTGCAGAGCGTGGCCTTCGCCGAGAGCCACAGCGCGGAGCGGGCCCCGCCGCCGACGACCCGGACTGACTGGGCCAGGCCCATGGCGTCGATCCGGTCGTAGATGTCGCGGAACGCGAAGCAGTTCGCCTCGATGATCGCCCGGGCCATGTCGGTGGAGTCGTGGTTCATCGACAGCCCGGCGAACGTCCCGCGCAGGGAGTCGTTCCACCGGGGCGCCATGGAGCCGGTCAGTGCCGGGATGAAGCGGACCCCGCGGGCGCCGGGTTCTGAGCGGGCGGCGCGGTCGAAGAACTCCTGCTGGCTGACGCCGAGGACGTTCTGGGCAAACCACAGCGTGTTGCCGCCCGAGACAAACCCGGGGTTCTCGATCAGGTAGGTGCCGTCCACGGCGTGCGCGTGGGTCTCGACGAGTTTGGTCTCGTCGAAGACCGGGAAGGCGCTGGAGACCCCGACCGGTTCGGCCGTGCCGAGGATATCGACGACCACCCCGGGCCGGACTCCGCCGGCGCCCAGGCATGCGGCGTGGTCGTCGCCGGTGCTGACCACGACGGCGCAGCCCGTGGTCAGCCCCAGCGCCGCAGCCGCCTCCGCGGTCAGGGTCCCGGCGACGTCGGTGGCGCGGCCGATCTCCGGGAGCTTGGCCCGGTCCAGCCCGGCGGCGTCGATGAGTTCATCGCTCCAGTCCCGGGCCACCACGTCATAGAGCAGCGAGGAGGAGGAATTCGCGTGGTCCTGGATTGAACGGCCGGTCATCCACGCGACGGCGTAGCCCCCGACCGAGGGCAGCGACGCGGCCCTCCGGTACACCTCGGGCTCGTTGTCGGCCAGCCACATGAGCTTTGGTCCGGTGTGGCTGGCGTTCAGGTTCAGCCCCGTCCGGGCGAACAGCCGGTCCGGATCGATTGCGTTCCCGAGCCGGGCAACCTGCTCGGTAGCGCGCCGGTCCAGCCAGATAATGGCCGGCCGCAGCGGACGCATGTCGGCGTCCACCGGCACGACGCCGTCCACCTGGCTCGAGAGCCCGATATGGGTCACCTCGGCCGGCTTTACACCGGTCCGGGCCAGCACGGCACGGACGCTGGAGGCAATCCCGTGCCGGTAGTGCGCCGGATCCTGCTCTGCCCAGCCGCTGTGCGGGTGCGCCATCGCATACCCGCTGCTTGCGGTCGCGACGATCACGCCCTCCGGCGACATCAGCACCGCCTTCGCGCTCTGCGAGCCAAGATCACAGCCAATTACATATCCCAATGAAATACTCCTTTGTATCCCAGCGGCCTTCCCCCGAAGCCATCACCATCTGCGTAAGTCGTCAGACGTCTAATAACTAGATTACGGGTGCGGCTCCCGGCCGTCAACCCCTTCCCGCGGCCGACAGGTCCTGGGTGAACCTTGACCGCGCGCGCAGGTGTGGTAGTTTCGCGAGAAGTATCCGAGGTCTGCTGTCCCGGGGCCATGTTTTGGGGGAATCATGGCTACTTTGAGTGCGCAATTTCGGCGGCGGACCGCTTGTCTGGCTGCCGCGTTGGGTGTCTTGCTTGCAGCATCAGCGGTGGCCGCGCCAGCGGCGAAGGCAAACGACGTGCTGACGTCCCCTGTCGCGGTGGCCGAGACGTACGCGAAGCCGACCGTGCCGGGTGCTTTGGTCCCGGTCACGCCCTTCCGGGCACTGGACACGCGGACTTCTGCTGCAGTGCGCCCGGACGGGAGCGTGTCCTTCCAGGCCGGCGGGGCCCACGGGATTCCGGCGAAGGTTTCCGCCGTGACCTTCAACCTCACCGTCACCGAGCCACGGTTGATCGGGTTTATCACCGCCTA